>NZ_JBHTTQ010000096.1:0-27873 GCF_042794475.1 Streptomyces sp. NPDC056527 | reverse complement strand
GGTGTGCGGTGCGCACCGGGGCCGTCGGGGGTTCGGCAGTGTTACTGGCCGGCCGTCTTCTTCTTGCGAAGGAAGAAGACAGCGCCGCCGCCGAGGACCACGAGGAGCGCGGCGATGCCGGCGATCATCGGGGTGGCGTTGGAGCTACCGGTCTCGGCGAGGTCGCCGCCGCCGGTCGTGGAGCCGGTGGAGCCGCCCGTGGTGGTGGCCGGCGTGGTCGGGGACGGCTCGGTCGACGGGGTCTCCGACGGGAGCGGGCCCGGGGTGGCCGTCTTGCAGTCGAGGACGCCCTTGAAGTTCTTCTCGAAGCCGTTCGGGCCGGTGATCGTGAAGTCGTAGGCCTCGTCCTCGGCCAGCGGGATCGTCACCGTCTCCGACTTGCCGGCGCCGATGGTGACCTTCTTGCCCTTGAGCTCGAAGGTGAAGTCCTCGTCACCCTCGTTGGAGGCCGTGACGTCCAGGCCGCCCTTGGCGCAGTTCTTCTCGGCCGTGACGGCCGGGATCGCGCCCTTCTTCGCCCACGTGGCGGTGGCCTTCGCCGTGACGCTGGAGGTGCTGGTGCCCGCCAGGATCAGGGTCTGGCTCTTGACCTTGGTGGAGACGAACGCGCGGCCGATCGGGACCGTGGTGTCGGCCTTGACCGCCAGCTCGGCGGCGCCGTCGGGCGTGCCGGCCGGAACGTCGAAGAAGACCTGGCTGCCGTTGGAGACGTTGGAGACGACCTTGCCGTCCTTGTCCACGAGCTTGACGCCCGCGGGCGCGCCCGGCGCGAGGGAGACGGCGGCCGAGGCGGCGTTGGTGTCGATCGTGATCGGACCGAGGCGCTCGCCCGACTTACCGGCGACGGAGGCCGGGGAGAGGCTGAGGGAGGGCTTGGGCTCCTTCAGGTTCTCCGCGTTCTTCTCCAGGTACTCGGTCAGCTTCTTGGCGTTGTCGTTGACCGGCGTGGCCTCGACGTTGTCCGAGAAGTGCCAGATGGCGGCCTGCGTCGCGGCGGCGGCGGTCTTCTCGGTGAGGTTCTTCGCACCGACCTTGCTGGCGAGGGCCGCGAGGTCGTTCACCTGCGGGTACGAGTTCTGGAGGATCCAGCGGATCTTTCCGGCGTTCTCGTTGTTGTGGAGGGAGGACTGGTCCCAGCCGACCTCCTTGTACTCCTGGCCCGTCTTGGCGCCGGTGTACAGGTCGATGCAGTACGTCTGCAGCGAACCGCCGGGCGTCACCTGCATCTCGAACAGGCCGGCGGAGACCTTGCCCTGGCCCTTGATCTTGACCGTGTCGAAGACGGTGAGCTTGCCCAGCGTGGCGGTCGCGCCGCCGGTGCCGTCGGCGCCCTCGTCAGCGGCAGCCGGTCCCGCGATGGCTATGGCACCCGCAGCGACGAGGCCGGAGACCACGGTCGCGGCGGCAAGGCGGGCAACGCCGCGCCTCCGAACAGAAAACATGAATTTCCCCTCCGGGCGAGCTGCTCCGCGCCGTCGGTC
This sequence comes from Streptomyces sp. NPDC056527, assembly GCF_042794475.1. Classification (NCBI taxonomy): domain Bacteria; kingdom Bacillati; phylum Actinomycetota; class Actinomycetes; order Kitasatosporales; family Streptomycetaceae; genus Streptomyces; species Streptomyces sp. NPDC056527. The sequence goes on along the minus strand of NZ_JBHTTQ010000096.1, from coordinate 26,392 downwards.
AACGACACGTGGGGGGAGCGCTTCGCCAGCAGACTCACTGACCCAGTTGACTCAATGGACCCGAGCGGCTCACATGCCTCATGTGCCGACTCAAGTCCCGTATGAGTACCCGCGAATCCTAGGGAGAGGGAAGACCTGAGTGCCCGTTCATACGGTCTGATAACCATTCCGACTCAAAATCGTTATGACCGGGCCTCGATTCGCCGAGAAGGGCTCGTCACGCTGTCGACAAATCGCCCAACTCGAAGTCAGGACACGAGTTCCGGAACTTGCGGAACCCCTTCCTCCACTTGTGCTCCCACCTGCGGTTCCGCCTCCGATGACGCCTCGGCCGTCTCCCACGGGTCCCGCTCCGCACCCCCGTTCGCCTGGCGTTCCGTCAGGCGCGGTTCACCCTTTACCACTCGGCGGAACGCCGCCGTACCACGCGTCAGATCGTGCCCCACGGCCAACGCGTCGATGTCCACGAAGGTCCTGCGGCGGCCGTCGGGACGCCCCTCCTCCAGGTCCTCCTCGCGCACCCGCAATCGGCCGTGGACCACCAGCGGTTCGCCCACCGAGACCGAGGCGGCCAGGTTCGCGCCGAGTGCCCGCCAGGCGAACACCGTGTAGAAGCTGGTGTGTCCGTCCGCCCAGGCGCCCCGCTCCCGGTCCCAGCGGCGCGCGGTCACCGCGAAGCGGAACCGGGCCACCCCGCCCGTCGCCGTGTCCCGGTACTCCACGGCCGTCGCCACGTTCCCGACGAGCGTCACCATCGTGTCGTTCATGTGCCTCCCCTTTCCGAGCCTTCTCCGATACCCGGCTCCACACCCGAAGCCGGCTTCATCGTGGACCCGGACGGAGAACCCCTGCCCGAGCCTGTGGAGAGGTCGTCTCCTGGGGAGAACTCCGTCACCCGTGGGGGTGAGGAAGCGGGCTCATCTCAGCCGCGCCCCCGACCGCGTACCGCCCCATCGCGTACCGCCCCCGCCGCCCAGTCGCGTCACCCGCATGCCCGACCGGGTCGCCGACACCGTCACGTACTGGTCGCGCACCTCCCGATACCGCATCAACTCCGCCGAGATCGGGTCCAGCACCCGCGCCCGACCGCATGCGGCCGCCGCCTCCCGCAGCTTCCGCTCGGCCTCCTGCCCGTACCGCCGGGCCGGTCCCTTCACGGCCGCGGCGCACGCCCACTCCACCAGCGGCCCGCCGACGATGCCGCCGATCATGATGAGGACCGGCGGCAGCAGCCCCGGCTCGACCACCCCCACGATCTGAGCGACCAGCCACAACGCGCCGAAGATCTGCAGGAGCGTCATGAGGACCTGAGCGAGGACCGCGGCCGGCCACCAGGCGGGGCGCGGCGGCCGGGCGGCCGGATCCCCGATGGTCACCGTGAGTTCGTCGAGCGCCTCCGGCAGCCCCTCGGCCCCGCGCGCCGCCGCCTCGCGCACCGCCTGCGCCCAGGGCGCGGGCAGACCGCGCGAGGCCTCGTCGGCGACGGTCCGCACCGCCTGTTCCACCCGCTGGCGCGCGGTCAGTTCGTCCTCCACCGGCGTCCGGAGGCGGGGGTCGGTGGAGCCGTGCCAACGGACCCGCTCGTACCAGCGGTAGAGCCGCAGCCAGGGGGTGCCGCAGGCGCGGATGGCTCCCCGGCGCCAGACGCGTTCGGCGGCCTCGCCCGCGGCGGTGGCACCGACGGCGACCGCGAGGCGGCCCGCGAAGGCCTCCCGCGCCCGCTCGCCCAGACCGGTCTGCCCGTCGGAGACGTACACCGGCCGGAGCCGGGCGGCCGCCGCGTCGACGTCGGCCGAGAGCCGGCGCGCGGGCGCGGTGCGTTCCTGGACGAACCGGCCGAGCAGTTCGCGCAGTTCGCCCACGCCCTCCCCGGTGAGGGCGGAGAGCGCGAGGACGGTGGCGCCGGGCTCGCCGTGTTCGCCGAGGGCCATGCCGTCCTCGTCGAGGAGGCGGCGCAGGTCGTCCAGGACGATGTCGGCCGCCTCACCGCCCAGCCGGTCGATCTGGTTGAGGACGACGAAGGTGACCTCGGCGTGGCCGGCGAGCGGCCGGAGATAGCGCTCGTGGAGGACGGCGTCGGCGTACTTCTCCGGATCCACGACCCAGATCACGGCGTCGACCAGGCCGAGGACCCGGTCGACCTGGTCGCGGTGGGCGGTGACGGCCGAGTCGTGGTCGGGCAGGTCGATCAGGACGAGCCCCTGCAGCTCCTCGTCGGCCGCGCCGCCCGCGAGGGGACGGCGGCGGAGCCGGCCGGGGACGGCGAGCCGGTCCAGGAGCCCGGCCGAGCCCTCGGACCAGCTGAGCGCGATGGGCGCGGAGGTGGTGGGACGGCGCAGCCCGGTCTCGGAGACGGGGACGCCCGCGAGGGCGTTGAAGAGGGTGGACTTGCCGCTGCCGGTGGGCCCGGCGATCGCCACGACGGTGTGGCGGGCGGAGAGCCGCTGGCGGGCGGCGGCCTCGTCCAGGACACGTCCGGCCTCGGCGAGCCCGGCCTCGGCGAGGGTGTCGTTCTCCAGGCGGGTGCGGGAGAGGCCGACGAGTTCGTTGAGGGCGTCGAGTCGGGTGCGCAGTGCGCCGCCGTAGTTCCCGACCAGGGGCGGCAGGTCCTCGTCGGGCCCCGCCTCCGACCCGGCCTCCTCGCCCGCCTTCCCCGCGGCCGTCTCCCCCGCTCGGCGCGCGATCAGGCCGTCGTCCCAGCGGTCGTCCATGGTGAGGCCCGTCGTGCCGCCCGTACCACCCTCGCTGCCCATGCTGCCCGTGCTGCTGCTCACCGGTCGTCACTTCTCCTTCTGCAGTACGGAGAGCGCGGCGATCAGCGCCGCCTGCGGCTCGGGGGTCACGTCGAGGGCGTCGAGCGGCGCGAGGCGCCGGTCGCGCTCGGTGTGCAGGGCTCGGTCGAGGTACGCCATGACCAGGTCGCCGCCCTTGTCGCGCAGGCGCAGGGCGGCCTGGGCGCCGAGGAGTTCGGCGAGGCGCTCCCCGGCGCTGCGGGTGCGGCGGCCGCCGAGGAGGGCGGCGGCCAGCAGGGCGGCGACGGTGTCGGCGTCGGGCGCGGCGGTACGGGCGGTGGAGGGGCGTTCCGTGGTGCGGAGCTCCTCCTCGGCCAGCTCTTCGAGCTCGCGCCGCCAGCGCCGTACGGTCATCTCGATGCGTTCGTTGGCCTCCCGGTCGGAGGCGGCGACGGCGGCGCCGAGGTCGGCCGCCGCGGGTTCGCGGCGCCAGGCGTCCCGTAGGCGTTCGTCCGCGGCGGCGACCGCGCACTGGACGAGGGCGGCGAGGGATTCGACGAGGGCATCGAGGAGCTCGTCGGCGGAGCTGTCGCGGGGGTAGCCGCGCCAGCGGGTGCGCGCGTCCCCGGCCAGGACGGTGCCGCGGCCCAGCTGCTTGCGCAGGCGCTCGCCCTGCTCCCCGTACGCCGCCTCGACCGCGCCGCCGAGGCGGACGGCTGCGGCGTACTGGGCGGCGACCGCCGCCGCGAGCTCGGGAATCCGGGCGTCGAGGGAGGTGACGACACCGGAGGCGGTGCGGCCGGCCGCCTGCTGGCGGGCGGCGGGGTCCTGGGCGCTGTGTGCGAGCCAGGCCCGCAGCGGGGCGACGGCGGTGTCGGGCAGCAGCCCGCGTCCGGCGCCCGCGGACTCGGGCAGCTCGGGGATGGTGAACCGGGGTACGTCGCCGAGCCCCGCCTTGTGGAGGAGGGCCTCGTACTGCCGGGAGACCTCGCCGATGATCTGGTGCGGGACCCGGTCGAGGACGGTGACGAGCGTGGCGTCGTACTCCTTGGCGGTACGGAGCAGATGCCAGGGGATGGCGTCGGCGTACCGGGAGGCGGTCGTGACCATCACCCAGATGTCGGCGGCGCAGATCAACTCGGAGGCGAGCAGCCGGTTCTCGACGACGAGGGAGTCGATGTCGGGCGCGTCGAGCAGGGCGAGCCCGCGGGCGAGGGCGGAGGACGTCTCGACCCGGAGCGCGTTGTCCTCCGGGGGTTCCTCGGCGGCGTGGTCGTCGTCCTGGTGGGGCAGCCAGACCCGGGTGAGCTGGGACAGGATGCGCAGCCCGGCGAACCAGTGGTGATCGTCGGGGTGGCATACGAGGACGGGGGTACGCGTGGTGGGGCGGAGCACGCCGGCCTCGCTGACCCGCCGCCCGACAAGGGAGTTGACGAGGGTGGACTTGCCCGCTCCGGTGGAGCCGCCGATGACGGCGAGGAGCGGGGCGTCGGGATCCTTCAGGCGGGGCACCAGATAGTCGTCGAGTTGCGCGAGCAGCTCGGCGCGGTTCTGCCGGGCGCGTGCGGCGCCTGGGAGAGGGAGTGGGAGACGCACGGCCGCGACACAGTCGCGCAGGGCGGAGAGTGCGTCGATCAGCTGAGGCCGTTCGTCCAAGGTCACCACATGCGAAGAATGCCCAATTTTGGAGCCATTTTGAAGCGTATAACGGTCCTACGCGCCGACCGAACAGCTGATGACACGAGCCTCAGGCATAACGAGTACACAACACCCGGGCCAAGTGGCGTGAAAAGCGCTGCGGGAATCGCACCTGCCTGCGATTATCGTTCCGCTTCACCGAACCTCCACATCGTGCCACGCAGGTGAAGCAACCGGGCCAAGGGGATCGGAGCCCTATCCTTGACCCGGCAGGCCACGCCCCACCCACCAGGGGCTCCCGGCCGCACGGCCACCACCCGGCCCCCGTAGCTCAGTGGATAGAGCAGGCGCCTTCTAAGCGCTTGGCCGCAGGTTCGAGTCCTGCCGGGGGCGCAATAGCACAGACCCTCCTTCGGGAGGGTCTTTTTGCTGGTCGGCGGCGGGTTTCTGTTCGCCTCGCGCGCCTCGGTCCCGCCGGATGTGGGGCGGGCGGCGGGACCGTCGTGCGTTCAGGCCGTCGCGGCGTCCGTCAGGTCGGCGCGGGTCAGGGTGGTCGGGGTCGTGTGGCCCGACAGGGCCAGGGTGAGATCGAGTTCGGCGAGAAGGCAGCGGATGACGTGGTCCACGCCCGCCTGGCCGTCGAGGGCCAGCCCGTAGGCGTACGGGCGGCCCACGAGGACGCCGTCCGCGCCCAGGGCCAGGGCCTTCGCGATGTCGTCGCCCGTGCGCACGCCGCTGTCGAAGAGGACCGTCAGACGGTCGCCGACCGCGTCCGCCACGGCCGGGAGGGCGTCGGCGGCCGCGATCGAGCCGGCCACCTGGCGGCCTCCGTGGTTGGAGACCACCACGCCGTCCATGCCCGCGTCGGCGGCCTCACGGGCGTCGTCGGGGTGGAGGATGCCCTTGAGGACGATCGGACCGTCCCAGTTCTCGCGCAGGAACGCCAGGTCGGACCAGGTCTTGCCGGGGTCGGAGAACATCGACACGAAGTGCATCACGGCCGCGTTCGGATCCTCCTCCACCGGCTTCGCCAGGCCCGCGCGGAAGGCCGGGTCGGAGAAGTAGTTCGCCGTCCCGACCCCGTGCAGGAACGGCAGGTACGCCTGGTCGAGATCGCGCGGCCGCCAGGAGAGCATCGGCGTGTCGAGCGTGACGACGAGCGCGGTGTAACCGGCCGCCTTCGCCCGGCTCAGGAAGGAACGCGCGACCTCGACGTCCTTCGGCCAGTACAGCTGGAACCACCGCTCCCCCTCCCCCATCGCCTCCGCGACCTGCTCCATCGGCGTGCTGGACGCGGAGGAGAGGATGTACGGGATGCCGCGCGCCGCGGCCGCGCGCGCGGCCGCGGGCTCGGCGTCGGGGTGCAGGATCGACAGCACGCCGACGGGCGCGAGGGCCATCGGGGCGGGCAGCGGACGGCCCAACAGCTCGACGGAGAGGTCCCGTTCGCGCACGTCGCGGAGCATCCGCGGGACCAGCCGCCGCCGTTCGAGCGCCGCCCGGTTGGCGCGCGCGGTGGAACCGTCGCCCGCGCTGCCTGCGACGTAACCGACCGGTCCCGGGCCGAGCCGCCGACTGGTCAGCTCCTCCAGCCGGGTCAGATCGGTGGGGAGCCGCGGCACGGCTCCGGTCAGCCCGTTGAGGTAGATCTCGTACTGGAAGTCCGCCCAGCTCATGCGCAGGTACCGCCCTTCGGAAGATCGCCGTGGGAGCACCTTGCCACCGGAGTCGGACGCCTCACCAGGCCCGTGCGGCCTCCACTCCCAGCCATACGGCCACGAGTCCGGCGGCCAGACTCCCGGCCACGTTCGCCACCGCGTACCCCTTCGCCCCGCCCTCGTACAGCCTCAACGTCTCGTAGGAGAAGGTGGAGTACGTCGTCAGCGCCCCGCACAGCCCGGTGCCGAGCAGCAGATGCGTCCGGGCGGAGGAGACCCCGGTCAGCAGGCCGAGGACGAACGAGCCGGCGATGTTGACCGTGAACGTGCCCCAGGGGAAGACGGAGTCGTGGCGCGACTGGACGGCACGGTCGGTGAGATAGCGCAACGGCGCGCCGACCGCGGCGCCCACGAGCACGAGCAGCCAGTTCACGTCGGGTCCTCCCGGCCCACGTACCGGATCACCTCGCAGTCGTCGAGGATCACCAGCCCCTCCGTCACCAGCGCGTCGAGCTGGGGCAGGAAGTCCCGGACGCGGTCCTCGGTGTCCACGATCACGATCGCGACGGGCAGGTCCTCGCTGAGCGAGAGCAGGCGCGCGGTGTGGACCCGTGAGGAGGCGCCGAAGCCCTCGACGCCCCGGAAGACGGAGGCGCCGGCGAGGCCCGCCTCATGGGCGCGGTGCACGATCTCGGCGTACAGCGGCCGATGGTGCCAGGTGTCGCTCTCGCCGAGGAGGATCGTCACACGCAGGGCCCTGCCCGCCAGTCTCGTCATCGTGTCCTCCTCTGCAGAGCGCCACGGGTCGCGAAGGTCGCGGCCCACACGGCGGCCATCGCGGCCACCACCGTCGCTCCCATGTATGCCACGCCGCGGGCCGTGTCCCCCGCGCTCAGCAGCCGCTGTGTGTCGAGGGCGTACGTGGAGAAGGTGGTGAAGCCGCCGAGCACGCCCGTACCGAGAAAGGGGCGTACGAGCCGGTGGGGCGGGGCGGCGACCTCGGTGACCAGCACCATCAGGACGCCGATCGCCGCGCAGCCGGACACGTTCACGAGGAGCGTGGTCCAGGGGAACGCGCCGGCCGGGGTGGGCCAGACGAGCGACGCGCCGTAGCGGGCCGCCGCGCCGAGAGCGCCGCCGGCCGCCACGACCGCGACGACCGGAAGCTGCCCGCGTACGTCCATGCGGTCAGGTTAGGCGGTCGTCCGCCCTGAGCCGTCGGACGCCTGCTCGGCGACCAGGGAGTCCAGGAGCGCCCCCGCCCAGCCCGCGTCGTAGTGGTCGAGGCGCGGGAAGCCGCCGTTGTACAGGTCGCCGGTGAAGACGTACGTGGCACCCGGGTTGTGCGCCGCGTAGCCGCCATCCGCGAAGAAGTGCGGGCTGCCCTGGATCTGCGGGCCCTGGGCCTCGTGCCACTGCTCGTACACCTCGCGCCGGCCCGCGCCGCGCGCGAGGGCGGCCTCCAGGGCCCGGGCGTCGACGTCGGGGCAGGTCTCGGCGATGTCGAGGATCACGGAGTGGATCGCTATGCAGCGGTGCTCGGTGTAGAAGGCCTTCCGCAGCCCGGCGTCGAGCTGGTCGGAGCCGCGCACCCCGCCCACCTCGGGCGCCTTCGCCGCCTGGACGGCTTCGAGGGCGGGCAGGACGCTCGACGGGTACTCCCACGCGGGCGCGTCCCACAGCCGCCAGCCCAGCTCGGGGCGGTGCGCGCCGAGCATGACGATCTCGGCGTCGACGATGTGCTTGGGCGTGGGCTGGCGGTTGAACAGCTCCAGCGGGAAGGCGCGGTGGTCGATCAGGAGGTCCTGCCCGCGCTCTGCGGCGGTGGCCCGCAGGGTGTGCAGGGCGAGCGAGGCCCAGGGACAGCCGATGTCCGACCATGCGGTGACGACGGGCGGTTGCGCGTCTCGTACGGGAGTCATGGCTGTGAGCGTGGGTGTCGTCGGGCGGCTCGTCCAGTGACCGCGACCGACTTCGTCACCACGCCGGGGGCTTTCCGGATAAGTTTCCGTTTCCGCTCCGGGTCGTGCACTATGGAGGGGACATACTTTCCTGGGGCGGCTTGGAGTGTTGTGTCATGCAGTTCGGAATCTTCACCGTCGGGGACAGGACCACCGATCCCACGAACGGCACCACGCCGGGCGAGTACGAGCGGATCAAGGCGATGGTCGCCATCGCCCGCAAGGCGGAGGAGGTCGGCCTCGACGTCTTCGCGACCGGCGAGCACCACAACCCGCCGTTCGTACCGTCCTCCCCGACGACCCTCCTCGGGCACATAGCGGCCCGCACGGAGCGGCTGATCCTGTCCACGTCCACGACGCTGATCACCACCAACGACCCGGTGAAGATCGCCGAGGACTTCGCGATGCTCCAGCATCTCGCGGACGGCCGCGTCGACCTGATGATGGGCCGCGGCAACACCGGCCCGGTCTACCCGTGGTTCGGCCAGGACATCCGCCAGGGCATCCCGCTCGCCATCGAGAACTACGCGCTGCTGCACAGGCTGTGGCGGGAGGACGTGGTGAGCTGGGAGGGCCGCTTCCGTACGGCTCTCCAGGGCTTCACCTCGACGCCGCGCCCGCTCGACGGCGTACCGCCGTTCGTCTGGCACGGCTCCATCCGCTCCCCCGAGATCGCCGAGCAGGCCGCGTACTACGGCGACGGCTTCTTCGCCAACCACATCTTCTGGCCCAAGGAACACACGGCCAAGATGGTCCGCCTCTACCGCAAGAGGTTCGCGCACTACGGGCACGGCACGCCCGAGCAGGCCGTCGTCGGGCTGGGCGGCCATGTGTTCATGCGCAGGAACTCCCAGGACGCGGTACGGGAGTTCCGCCCGTACTTCGACAATGCGCCGGTCTACGGCCACGGTCCGTCCCTGGAGGAGTACACGCGCGAGACCCCGCTGACCGTCGGGTCCCCGCAGGAGGTCATCGACCGCACGATGTCGTTCCGCGAGTATGTGGGCGACTACCAGCGGCAGTTGTTCCTCGTGGACAGCGGCGGCCTGCCGCTGAAGACGGTCCTGGAGCAGCTCGATCTGCTCGGCGAGGAGGTCGTCCCGGTGCTGCGCAAGGAGATGGAGAGCCTGCGCCCGGCCGGCGTGCCCGAGGGCCCCACCCATGCGGCCCGGGTGGCGGCGCGCGACGCGGAGAGCGCCGCGAAGGCCGGCGCGTAGTCGGTACGAGCGCCGGCGCGCACATCGGCGCGTGGCCGGAAGGCGCATAAGCGGAACGGGCCGAACGGCCCCCGCGAACTGAGCGAGGCGGACAGGCGCGGTCCCTGGCCTGGGGCATTAACCAGGGGCCGGCCCGTGCCGCCTCGTTCTGCGATGGTCGACCCGGGCGACATGGCGGTCAAAGCCGGGCCGCAGAGTCTGTCAGATCCCCCCTCCCGGTATGCCGTCCCGACGCGGGCCCCCGCGACCGGTCGCGGGGGCTCCGGTGGTCCGGCCACACCCCACCCCCCGTCCGGCCGGGGCCCGGCACCCGCTGCGGCACTCCCCGGCCCGGCGACGGTGGTCCGACCACCATCCGGCGGCCCAGTGGGGTGCCGGGTACACCTCGTGCCGCCGACGCCCAGACGAGACGGTGGAGATGCAGCTGGAGGGAGCTGCAAAACCGTAGGCAGGAGTGTCGTGAGTACATCCGTCGCAACCAAGAGCAGGACCCTTTTCGATCCACTGGGAATCCAGCACCGCACCGGGCACGTGCCGCACTCCGCGGCGTACCGGAACGCGGTGGCCGACGATGTCTACGACGAGCTCTGTGCCACGCTCTTCTCGGGTTTCCCCCGGCGGGACCAGCGGCTGAAGGCGGAGCAGTACCTCCGGGGGCTGCTGACCGCGCAGGGCCGCAAGTCCATCCGCAACATCGCGGCGCAGATCGGCGGGCCGGCCGCCGAGCAGAGCCTGCACCACTTCATCTCCAGCTCCACCTGGGACTGGCGGCCGATGCGGGCCGCGCTCGCCGGGTTCCTGGAGCAGAACAGCTGCCCGCAGGCGTGGGTGGTGCGGCCGATGCCGATACCCAAGGCCGGCGAGCACTCGGTGGGCGTGGACCGCCGGTTCGACCCCGAGCGCGGGCAGGTCTTCCGCGGCCAGCAGGCGTTCGGCGTGTGGTTCGCCGCCGAGGAACTGAGCGTTCCGGTCAACTGGCGGCTTTTCCTCCCCGATCCGTGGGTGAAGGACCGGACCCGGCGCGACCGGGCGGAGGTTCCGGAGGGTGCGGGCGAGGAGACGATGGAGGAGTGCGCGGTCGCGGCGGCGCTCGACACGGCACGCTGGCAGGACGTCACCCGCAAGCCGGTGCTGCTCGACATCCGGGGCGGCGCGGGGCGGGCGGCGCTGAACCGGCTGGCCGGCGCGGGTGTTCCGGTCGTCGCCCGGATCGGCGCCACGTGCAGGCTCGCGGTGGCGGACCGGGCGCTGCCCGGCTTCGGCGCAGGGCCGCTGCCGGCCCAGCAGATCCTGGAGTCGCTCAAGGGCCTGCGCCGCCCGGTGAGCTGGCTGGACACGGCGACCGGCGCGCGGACCTCGCGTACGTCGCTGGCGACGGTGGTACGGGTCGCGCTGCCGGCGCCCGCGGGGGAACGGATGCGTCCGCTGCTGCTGCTCGGCGAGTGGGACGACCCGCGGCGGCCCCCGGCCCGGCTCTGGATCACCGATCTGAACGGCTCGACGGTCGGCTCGCTGCTCCGGCTGACGAAGCTGGCCGGGCGGGTGGAGCGCGACTTCACCCAGGTCGGCGAGGGGGCGGGGCTGCGGGACTTCGTGGGCCGCTCGTTCCGCGGCTGGCACCGCCACATCACCCTGGCCTCGGCGGCCCACGCGGCGACGGTCCTGGCGACGGACTGGGACGCCGCGTACGGCTCCGCCGGCTGACACCGGCCGGGGCGGGGCGGCCACCGCGCCCCCGCCCCGGCCGGTCATGGAGCCTGACGTCTCCCACCCCGCCACGTCATGACGGCGGGGTCGCGGCTCTCGCGTCACGGCGTCGGCACGTCCCCGCCCGCCGCGTCACGACGGCGGGACCGACAACCCGGCCCGGCGCCCCGCGACGGCGGGGCCCTCGCGGCCCTCCCGTCACGGCCTCGGCACGTCCCCGCGTCACGACGGCGGTCGGGGTGTGTCCGGGGTCGGGCGGGTGGTGTCGGTGCCGCGTTGTTGGGCCAGGACGTCCCTGGTGCGCTGGAGGCGGAGGGCCAGCTGGACCTCCAGGACCTGGCCCGGCTTCTGCCACTCCGCGCCGAGGAGTTCGCCGATCCGCTCCAGCCGCCGCGAGACCGTGTTCGGATGGACGTGCAGCGCCTCCGCCGCGTTCGTCGGACTGCCGCCCGACGCGAAGTACGCCTCCAGCGTGCGCGTCAGATCGGTGAACCGTTCGGCGTCGTACTCCAGCACGGGACCGATCGCCGACTCGATGAAGCCGTCAACGTCGTGGTCGTCGGAGAGCAGCAGCCCCAGGAACCCCAGGTCCTGCACGGACGCCGCGGAACCCGATCCGCCCAGGGCGCTCATCGCGTCCAGGCAGCGCATGGCCTCCAGATACATCCGGCCCACCCCGTCCGGACTCCAGCCGGGACCCGCCGCGGCGACCGAGACCGGGTGGCCGAGGAGCGGGGCCAGCTCGCCGGAGACCGCGCGGGCGGCCGCCGAGGCGTCGAGCCCGGGCAGCAGCAGGACGAGGCAGCCGCCCTGCACCGTCTTCAGACCGGACATCCGGTACGCGTACGAGGACGCCCACACCACGGCCCGCCCCTGCTCCCCGCCCTCCGGCCGGGCCACCACCAGGACGTGCGGCTTGCGCAGATCGATGCCGAGGCGGCCGGCGCGCTGCACCAGCTGCTGCGGAGGGGCGTGCTGCGGGTCGGCGAGCAGGTCGTCGAGGAGCTCGTCGCGGACCGGGCCCTCGGCGACCGCCGTGGACCGCTGCATCAGGAGCAGGAACGCGACGGACTGCGCGGCCAGTTCGAGCAGTCGCTCGTCCTCGCCCGTGAGTCCCGTGTCCGCGCGCATCACCAGGACGCCGAGGTCCTCGGAGCCCGCGATGACGGGCGCGACCCAGGTGTTGTCGCCGGTCACGACGGGCCGGCGGCCGGCGTGCGCGTCCAACGACGCCTTCGCCACGGACTCCTCGTCCAGGCCCGGGATCTCGCCGCCGGAGGCGAGCCTGCGGCCGCCCGGATCGCGGATCATGACGGTCCCGTCGAGCGCGTCCCCCGCGGCCTTGGCGACGTTGCACAGGTCCCCGCCCGCCAGGACGAGGTTCATGATCCGGCTGTGCGCCTCGCTGACGTGCCGCATCCGGGTGAGGCTGGACCTGGCCCGGGAGCTGTCCAGCTCCAGTTCGGTGACCTCGGCGCGGGTCTGGTCGAGGAGACCGGCCTTCTCGATGGCGACGGCGGCGAGGTCGGCCAGTGAGGACATCAGTCCGATCTCGTCGGGGGTGTAGTGGCGGACCCTGCGGTCCGCCCCGTACAGCGCGCCGACGGTCGTGTCCCCGCTGCGCATCGGCAGGGCCATGACGGCGTGCAGTCCCTCGGCCCGGACGACCTCGTCGACCGATCGCGCGTGCGGGAAGCGGTCGTCCTCCAGGTAGTCGGAGGTCCAGGCCGGTTCGCCGTGGGCGTGGGCCTCGCCGCCGAGGTCGTGGCCGTCGAGGATGCGCAGGCCGTTGGTGAGACCGGTGTGGGAGCCCTCGGTGGTGTGGACGAACGAGGTCCCGTTGGTGTCGCGCAGGCTGACGTACGCCATGTCGAGGAACAGGAGCCGTTTGGCGCGGCGGGTGATGACCCGCAGCAGGCTGTCGAGGTCGTAGGGCAGCGTCAGGTCGCGGGCCGTGTCGACGAGGGCGGCGAGGCCGGCCTCGCGCTGCTCGCGGCGGTCGAAGGAGGAGGAGATACCGGTCGCGAGGTGGACGGCCCGTTCGAGCCGGGCCAGTTCGTCCGCCGGAGTGCCCGCGCCGCGGGCCTCGTGAAGGAGCGTCTCGTAGCGGCTGGGTGGGGCCTGTTGGGCCAGCAGCTCCAGAACCGTGAGCGCGTCGGTGCCCCCGCCGCCGTCCGCGCCGTGCTTGGACATGTCCCAACCCCCGTTGTTGAGAGAAACCGGGAGCCCCGGAGGGAACCCGTACCGCTGGCCGAAACTAATTCGGCTCCAGGAGAGGGTCAACGGTGACCTCGGCCACTTCGTTCCCGCCGCGTGAGCAGGGTGGGGAGATCACCGCCGGGCACGGTGAGCGGTGTCGTGGGACCACCTTCCGCCCGGGGGGATGGGCGGAAGGTGGTCGACCTGGGTGGGGAGTCGGGAAGGGCCCTCGCCTCACGCCCCCGGCGTGCGGAGCACCAGACGGGTGCCGTGCGGGCCCGTCGTCTCGATGCGGCGGTGGACCTCGGCGGCCTCGCTCAGCGGGCGGACCTCGATCTCGCGCGGACACAGCAGTCCCGCGGCGAGGAGGTGGTTGATCGCCTCGGCGGCCTCGGCCAGTTCGGCCGTGGTGGCGTGCGAGATGACGAAGCCCGCGATCGAGCCGTCCTTCATGTAGAGCTGCCCGGCGGGCAGGACGGGACGGCTGCGGGCGCCCGCGAGAAGCACGATGCGGCCCCGGCGGGCCAGCAGGTCCACGCTGTGCGCGAGGTCGTTGGTGCCGGAGGCGTCGAGGTAGGCGTCGACACCGTCCGGGGCCGCCTTGCGGATCAGCTCGTGCGCGGCGGGATCGGTGTAGTCGAAGACCTCCGAGGCGCCCAGCGAGGCGACGTACTCCGCGTCCCGCTGCCGCGCGGTGGCGATCACCCGCGCCCCCGCCCACACGGCGAGGGCGACCATCGCGCTGCCGACGTTGCCGGCCGCGCCCGCGACCACGACCGTCTCCCCGGCCCGTACGCGGCCGTGCGTGAACAGTCCGAGGTACGCGGTGGCCGCCGGGTGGACCACGGCGACGGCGGTCTCGGGGTCGACTCCGGCCGGGAGCCGGTAGAGGCGGTCGGCCGCGACCACGGCCTTCTCGGCCGCGGCGCCCTGACGCCCCTCGTGGCCCAGGCTGTTGCTCCACACCAGATCGCCGGTGGTGAATCCGGTGGCGCCCGCTCCGCTCTCCACGACCCGGCCGACGAGATCGCGGCCGATCACGAAAGGAAACGGCAACGGCGTGCTGAAGACTCCGGACCGTACGAATGTGTCGACCGGATTGACCGTGGTGGCCAGGACGTCGACCAGAACATCCGTGGGCCCGGGGCGTGGTTCGGCCAGTTCTCCGTAATGAATCGCTTCCGGCGGTCCGAGCTCTTCGATGTAGGCAGCGCGCATACCCGGATACTGGCAGGGCCGTTCCGTGATTTCTTCCGCGCGCCCCATGGTGTGTCAACTCGGCCGGATCGTGCGGCATTACGGCCCTAGGCTGACGTTCATGGAATTGACAATGACCGATCTCGCTCCGGACGACCCCGTGTTCGATGCCGACGTCGGCTCCCTGATCCGGGCCCTGCGCCCCGGCCTGGACGCGGACGGCTTCCTGGAGTTCGCGACGGCCGCCCACCGGCAGGGCCTGGTCTTCACCGCCGCGCGCGACGCCACCGGGCGCTGCCTCGGTGTGGCCTCGCACCGCGTACTGGCCACCAGCCGGGGCAGGTTGCTCTTCGTCGACGACCTCGTCACCGATCCCGCCGCCCGCTCGGCCGGGGTGGGGGCGCGCCTTCTCGACGAACTGCGGGAGCGGGGCCGGCGGTCCGGCTGCGTACGGATGGAACTCGACACGGGCACGGTCAACCACGGCGCACAACGCTTCTACCACGCACAGCGGATGAACATCGTGGCCCTCCACTTCGCACAGGAGTTGGGGACCGGACTTGACGTACCCTGATTGGCTTCGTTGACCATCTCCCCAGGTGCTCAGCAGTATCCCCTTCCGAGAACGGCGAAATAGCTCCGTCCATTCTCCGTCCGCCCTTCTTCACCCGCGCATTCCTGCGGGAGCGGCCCGAATTCGCCTTGCCGACCTCTGCCGATCACTGCTGATCTCTGCCGAACTCGGCATTTCTACTGACGAAAGCCTGGGGACATGCTGCTGCAGCGCATTGGAAACCGTGGAATCCGGCTGGGCACGCTGTTCGAGCGAGCGGCGTCCCGGCATCCGGCGAACGTGGTGATCCTCGACCACGACCTCGACATCGCGCCCGACCTCGGCCGACGCACCACGGTCGCGGAGATCGCCGACCTGATCGACGACTTCGCGTCCCGGCTGTGGGCGGCGAAGGTACGCCCCGGGGAGCGGGTCGTCGTATACAAGTCCGACGGCTTCGACATCACGCTGCTGTCCTGTGCCATCGCCCGCATCGGGGCCGTACCGGTGCTTCTGTCGCCGAAGCTGGACGGCGCGACCGCCGCGGAGCTGGTGCGGCGCACGGACCGGCCGTTCCTGCTGACCGACGCGGCGAAGCTGGAGAAGGAGCTGCCGCCGGAGGTCTTCGAGCTCGCCGGGAAGGTGCTGCTGGCCTCCGGCAGCCACGAGGGCGCGACGGAGCTGGCCGGCCTCGCGGGCGTGGCACGGGTCCCCGCCGTGACGATGCCGCCCGAGCACCCGACCCTGATCACGCACACCTCGGGCACGACCGGCACCCCGAAGCTCGCCGTGCACACCGGCCGTACGCTGCAGGCCCGTTACCGGCCGCAGATCTCCGCCGTCGCGCCGCTGATCCGCGGCCGCGAGACGATCGCGATGCATGTGTCGTTCGTGCACTCGCGGCTCTTCACCGCGCTCGCGATCTCCCTCTTCCGGGGCTTCCCGATCATCGTGCTCGCCGACCCGGACGCCAAGCAGGCCGCCGACCTGTTCGCGCGGCTGAAGCCCGGCATCCTGGAGGCGCACCCCAACTCCTTCATGGAGTGGGAGGAGCTGGCGAGCGACCCGCGCGAGCCGCTGTCCAACGTGAAGCTGTTCTCCTCCACCTTCGACGCGATCCACCCGCGGACCGTGCACACCCTGCTGCGCGCCACGAAGCGGCGCGCGCCGCTCTTCGGCCAGCTGTACGGGCAGAGCGAGGTCGGCCCCGCCGTGGTCCGCGCCTTCACCCGGCGCCGCTCGCTCGACGACGACGGACGCTGTGTCGGCCGCCCCTTCCCGGGCATGACGGACGTGCGGGTGGTCGGCCGGGACGGCAAGGAGCCCTCGCCGGAGAACCCGGGCTACATCGAGGTGCGCAGCGACGGCCGGATCGTCACCTACCTCGGCGAGCAGGAGCGGTACGACCAGCAGGTGTCCGCGGACGGCTGGTGGCGGATGGGCGATGTCGGCTACCGCACCAAGTGGGGCTGTGTGCATCTGCTCGACCGGGAGGTCGACCTGATCGAGGGCTTCGGCTCCACGCTCGCCGCCGAGGACACGCTCTTCGGGAAGCTGCCGGAGCTGGCCGAGGTCATCATCATCCCCGGCACCGACGGCCGGGCCGTCCCGGTGGTGTGCACCAAGGACGACCGCCCGCTGGACCCGGCGGCCTGGAAGGCGGCGGCGGCCACGCTGCCGCCGATGGCGGAGCCGGTCCAGTGGCGGCTCGGCGAGCTGCCGCAGACCGCCACCACCAAGATCAAGCGGCTCGAACTGGCGAAGCTGCTCGCCGCCGGCACCGCGACGACCACCGGGGAGCGCGCATGAACGACACGCATGCGGAGTACTGCATCGTCGGCGCCGGACCGCGCGGCCTGTCGGTCCTGGAGCGGATCTGCGCCAACGAGCGCATCGCGCCCACCCACCGGACCCTGACCCTCCATGTCGTCGACCCGGCGGCCCCGGGCGCGGGGGCGGTGTGGCGGACGGAGCAGTCGCGGCATCTGCTGATGAACACGGTCGCCTCGCAGGTGACCGTGTACACCGACGACAGCGCCCGGATCGACGGCCCCGTCGAGCCCGGTCCCAGCCTCTACGAGTGGGCGCAGGAGCTCGCGGCGCTCGCCGTGCTCACGCAGGACGGCACGGGCGCGCAGAGCGCGGGCACCGACGGATACGACGAGGCGACCCTGGAGGAGGCACGCCGGCTCGGCCCGGACTCGTACCCCTCGCGGGCCTTCTACGGCCGGTATCTGCACGACTCCTTCCAGCGGGTGGTGGCCCGCGCGCCCGGTCACGTCACGGTGCGGCTGCACCGGTCGCGGGCGGTCGCGATGGCCGACACCCACGGGGTGCCGGGCGGCCCGCAGGGCGTACGGCTCGAGGACGGCACCCGGCTCAACCACCTCGACGGTGTGGTTCTCGCGCAGGGCCATGTGCCGGCCCGGCTGACGGCCCGCGAGGCCCGTACGGCGAGCCTGGCCCGGATCCACAACCTGCGCTACATCACGCCCGCCAACCCGGCGGACCTGGACCTGAGCGGCATCGAGCCGGGCGAGCACGTGCTGCTGCGCGGCCTCGGGCTGAACTTCTTCGACCACATGGCGCTGTTCACGGCCGGGCGGGGCGGGGTCTTCGAGCGGCGCGACGGCCGTCTGGTGTACCGCGCGTCGGGGCGGGAGCCGAAGCTGTTCGCGTCCTCCCGGCGCGGGGTGCCGTACCACGCGCGCGGTGAGAACCAGAAGGGTGCGTACGGGCGGTATCTGCCGCAGCTGCTGACCCCGGAGTTCATCGCCCGGCTGCGGGCCCGGAACGTCGACGGGGAGCGGGTGAACTTCGCGCAGGACCTGTGGCCGGTGATCTCGCGGGAGGTGGAGAGCGTCTATTACGGCACGCTCCTGGACTCCCTGGGGCGCGGCGCCGAGCGCGAGGAGTTCACCATCCGGTACCTGGCCGCGGCCGAGGAGTCCGGCAGGGCGGCGCTGGTGGCCTCGTACGGCTTCGAGAAGCCCCGCCGCTGGGACTGGGAGAAGCTGTCGCGCCCGTACGGGGAGCGGGAGTTCACCGGCCGGGACGACTTCCGGGCGTGGCTCGTCGGCCATCTGGAGCAGGACGTGGTGGAGGCGCGGGCGGGCAATGTGGACGGCCCGCTCAAGGCGGCGCTGGACGTGCTGCGGGACCTGCGCAACGAGGTCCGCCTCGCCGTCGACCACGGCGGCCTGGAGGGCAACTCGCACCGGGACGACCTGGAGGGCTGGTACACCCCGCTCAACGGCTTCCTGTCGATCGGCCCGCCGGCCTCCCGTATCGAGGAGATGATCGCGCTGATCGAGGCGGGAGTCCTGGAGGTCACGGGACCGGGCACGCAGATCCGGCTCGACGCGGCGGCGCCGTCGTTCGTGGCCGCGTCGGACACGGTGCCGGGGCCGCCGGTGCGGGCGGCGGTGCTGATCGAGGCGCGGCTGCCGGAGCCGGACGTGCGGCGCACCCAGGACCCGCTGCTGCTGCACCTGCTCGACACCGACCAGGCGGCGCCGTACCGGATCCCCGGTTCCTGCGGGACGAGTTACGAGACCGGGGGCCTGGCCGTCACCGAGCGGCCGTACCGGGTGGTGGACGGCCGCGGCCGGCCGCACCCGCGCCGGTTCGCGTACGGCGTGCCGACGGAGTCCGTGCACTGGGTGACCGCGGCCGGGATCCGGCCGGGCGTCGACTCGGTGACCCTCGGCGACTCGGACGCGATCGCGCGGGCGCTGTGCGCGCTGCCGCCGACCGCGCAGGTGCCGGCGGGGGTGCGGCCGGTGACGCGGGAGGCCGCGACGGAGCTCGCCGGGGTGATCGTGTGAGCGGGCGTGGCGACGGGGCGTCCTGGCGCGCCGGGGTGATCGTGTGACCCGGTCCTACGACGACGCGGGGCTGCTTTCGCCCGTGCGGGCCGGAACGCCGGTGGAGGCGGCGGTCGGCGACCGGGCGTGGCTGCAGGCCATGCTGGATTCGGAGGCGGCGCTGGTCCGGGCGCAGGCGCGGCTGGGCACGGTCCCGGAGTGGGCGGCGCGGGCCGTCTCCAACGCGGCTCGGGCGGAGCGCCTGGACGTCCGCGCCCTGGCCCTCGCGGCCCGCGAGACCGCGAACCCGGTGGTCGGCCTGGTGCAGGCGCTGACGCGGGTGGTCGCGGCACAGGACCCGGCGGCGGCGGAGTACGTCCACCGGGGTTCGACGAGCCAGGACATCTTCGACACCGGCACGATGCTGGTCGCGGACCGTGCCCTGCGGCTGATTCGCGCGGACCTGTCCCGTACGGCGGCGGCACTGGCCGCACTCGCCGAACGCCACCGCGACACCCTGATCGCCGGCCGCACCCTGACTCTTCACGCGGTCCCGACGACCTTCGGCCTCAAGGCCGCGGGCTGGCACACCCTGCTCCTCTCGGCCGACGACCGCCTGGCCCGCGTCCAGGAGACCCTCCCGGTCTCCCTGGGCGGCGCGGCGGGAACGCTGGCGGGGTACGTGGAGTACGCCCGGCTGGCGGCGGACGAGGGACCGCGGGACTCCGCCGGTGCCGCGGGTCCGGTGCCGGGTGGCGGCCACGGCGGCCCGACGGAGCCCGCCGAGGCGTCGGCCGACGGTGCGCGCCCGGCGGGCCGGGTTCCGGGCGGCGGGGCCGGTGAGGCCGGCACGGTGCCGGACGGGCGGGCTCTCGGCGGGTTCGACGTCGGCGCCTATCACGAGCGGCTCGTCGAGGCGTTCGCCGAGGAGACCGGGCTCCGGACGGCCCTGGTGCCGTGGCACGCGCTGCGGGCGCCCGTCGCCGATCTGGCGTTCGCGCTCGCGTTCGCCACGGGGGCGCTCGGGAAGGTCGCGATCGACGTGCAGTCGCTCGCACGGACCGAGGTCGGCGAGGTCGCCGAGCCGTCGGGCGGGGCAGGGCGCGGGGCGTCGTCGGCGATGCCCCACAAGCGCAACCCGGTGCTGGCCACGCTCGTCCGGTCCGCCGCGCTCCAGGTGCCCGCGCTCGCGGGTGCGTTGGCGCAGTGCCTCGTCGCCGAGGACGAGCGGTCGGCCGGGGTCTGGCATGCCGAATGGCAACTGCTGCGGGAGTGCCTGCGGCTGACCGGCGGCGCCGCGCACACGGCCGTCGAGCTGGTGGAGGGCCTGGAGGTGCGGGCCGAGCGGATGCGGGAGAACGTCGCGCTCACCGGCAGCCGGATCGTCTCCGAGCGGATCGCGACCGTGCTGGCTCCCCGCCTCGGGAAGGCCGCCGCGAAGGAGCTGCTCACGTGGGCGTCGGTGACGGCGGACCGGGACGGCCGTCCGCTGCCCGAGGTCCTCGCGGACTCCCCGGAGCTCGCCGGCGTCATGGACCGGGCCGAGGTGGACGCGCTGTGCGACCCGGCCGCCTACACGGGCGCGGCGGGCCCCCTGGTGGACCGGGCGCTGAAGGGCGCGTCGTGAGCACCGCCGGCCCCCGGCCCGGGCTCGGGTCCGGGCCGGGGCCCGAGTCGCCACCGCCGCGGACGGAGCCGTCCCCGGCCCCGTCCCGCCCCGGTCCCCGTTCCCGGTGGATCGAGGACTGGGACCCCGAGGACGTCCGGTTCTGGGAGGCCCGGGGGAAGCGGATCGCACGGCGGAATCTCGTACTGTCCGTCGCCTCCGAGCACATCGGCTTCTCCGTCTGGAGCATGTGGTCGGTCCTCGTCCTGTTCATGTCCCCCCGTATCGGGCTGCCGTTCACGCCCGGCGAGAAGTTCCTCCTCGTCGTCACCCCCACCCTCGTCGGCGCGGCGCTGAGGCTCCCGTACAGCCATGCCGTCACCCGCTTCGGCGGCCGCGACTGGACCGTGTTCGCGACCGCCGTCCTGCTCGTGCCCGCCTCCGCCGCCGCGTACTTCGTGCAGCGGCCGGGCACGCCCCTGTGGGTGTTCCTCGTCATCGGCGCGCTCGGCGGCGTCGGCGGCGGCAACTTCGCCTCCTCGATGACGAACATCACCGCCTTCTTCCCGCAGCGCCACCAGGGCTGGGCCCTCGGGCTCAACGCGGGCGGCGGCAACCTCGGGGTCGCCGTCGTCCAGCTCCTCGGGCTGCTCGTCATCGCCACCGTGGGCGACACCCACCCCGCCTACGTCGCCGCGTTCTACCTCCCGCTGATCGTCGCCGTCGCGCTCCTCGCCGCCCTGCGGATGGACAACCTGGCGCCGGTGCGGAGCGAGAAGGGCTCCCAGCGCGACGCCCTGCGCACCCCGCACACATGGTGGATCTCGCTGCTCTACATCGGCACGTTCGGCTCGTTCATCGGGTACGGCTTCGCCTTCGGCCTGGTCCTGCAGACCCAGTTCGGCTCCAGTCCGCTGGAGGCGGCGTCGTACACGTTCCTCGGTCCGCTGCTCGGTTCGTTCGCCCGCCCCTTCGGCGGGCGGCTCGCGGACCGCTGGGGCGGGGCCCTGGTGACCGCGTGGACGTTCGTGGCGATGGCGGCGGGGACCGGCGGACTGCTCCTCGCCTCGGCGCAGGGGTCGTTCGGGCTCTTCGTCGGCGGCTTCACCGTCCTGTTCGTGCTCACGGGGATCGGGAACGGCTCCACGTACAAGATGATCCCGGCCGTCTTCGCCGAGCGGGCGGGCCGTGAGGTCACCGAGGGCGCCGACGCCACGGCGGCGTTCGCCCGCGCGCGGCGCCTCTCCGGGGCCGTCATCGGGATCGCGGGCGCCGTCGGCGCGCTCGGCGGCGTCGCGGTGAACCTGGCCTTCCGGGCGGCGTACGGCTCCGAGGGCGGCAGCGGCGCCCCCGCCTTCCTCGCCTTCCTCGGCTTCTACGCGCTGTGCGTGGCGGTCACCTGGGCGGTCTATCTGCGCCCCGCCGCCCGCACCCGCCGGCCACTCGCGGCCCCGCCCGTACACCGTGGAGTCACCCGTGTCTGACCACGGCTCCCGCTCCCGAACCGTCCATACGCACTGCCCGTACTGCGCGTTGCAGTGCGGTACGAGGCTCAGCCGCGCCCTCGGCGAGGTGTCCGTCACCCCGTCGGCCTTCCCGGTCAACCAGGGCGGTCTGTGCCAGAAGGGCTGGACCGCGCCGGACGTGCTGACCGCGGCCGACCGTCTGCGGGAGCCGCTGGTGCGCGGCGGGGACGGACGACTCGCCCCGGCCGGCTGGGACGCCGCCCTCGACCTGGTCGCGGGGCGACTGCGGGCCATCCGGCGGGAGCACGGCCCGGACGCGGTCGGCGTCTTCGGCGGTGGCGGGCTCACCAACGAGAAGGCGTATCTGCTGGGCAAGTTCGCCCGGCTCGCGCTGCGCACCAGCCGGATCGACTACAACGGCCGCTTCTGCATGTCCTCGGCCGCCGCCGCCTCCAACGCCGCCTTCGGCGTCGACCGGGGTCTGCCGTTCCCGGTCACCGATCTCGGGCGCGCCGACGTGGTGCTGCTCGCGGGGGCGAATCCGGCCGAGACGATGCCGCCGCTGATGCGCCATCTGGACCGGGCCGCGCTGATCGTCCTCGACCCGCGCCGCACCCCCACCGCCGAGCGGGCCGCACTGCATCTTCGGCCGGCCCCCGGCACCGACCTCGCCCTGGCGCTCGGCCTGCTGCAGCTGGCGGTGCTCGACGGACGGCTCGACCACACCTTCGTCCGGGAGCGGACGAACGGCTTCGAGGCGGCCTGGCAGCGGGCGCTGCCCTGGACGCCCGAGCGGACCGAGCGGGTGACCGGGGTGCCGGTCGCGGACCAGCGGGAGGCGGTGCGGCTGCTCGCCGACGCCCGACGGGCCTACGTCCTGACCGGGCGGGGCGCCGAACAGCACAGCAAGGGCGCCGACACGGTCTCCGCGTTCGTCAATCTGGCGCTCGCCCTGGGGCTCCCGGGCCGGGAGGGCAGCGGCTACGGCTGTCTGACCGGCCAGGGCAACGGACAGGGCGGGCGGGAACTGGGCCAGAAGGCGGACCAGCTGCCCGGCTACCGGATGATCACGGACCCGGCGGCGCGTGAGCATGTGGCCGGGGTGTGGGGCGTGGACTCCGCCTCGCTTCCGGGGCCGGGACCCAGCGCCTACGAACTCCTCGACTCGCTGGGGACGCCCCACGGTCCGCGCGCCCTGCTCGTGTTCGGCTCGAACCCGGTGGTCTCCGCCCCGCACGCCGGACACGTCACCGAGCGGCTCGCCGCGCTCGACCTGCTGGTGGTGGCGGACTTCGTCCCCTCCGAGACCGCGCGGATGGCGGACGTCGTCCTGCCGGTGACCCAATGGGCCGAGGAGGAGGGCACGTTGACCAATCTGGAGGGGCGGGTGCTGCGCCGAAGGGCGCTGCTCGAACCGCCTCCGGGGGTGCGGAGCGACCTGGAACTGCTGCGCGGGCTCGCGGTACGCCTCGGGGAACCGGCCGAGCGGTATCCCGCCCGCCCGCGCGAGGTCTTCGAGGAGCTGCGGCGCGCGACGGAGGGTGGCCGGGCGGACTACTCCGGGGTGAGCTACGAACGGCTCGACGCGGGCGAGGCGCTGCACTGGCCGTGCCCCGCGGTGCCGTCGGGGCCCGCGCATCCGGGCACGCCCCGACTCTTCCTGGACGGTTTCGCGCATCCCGACGGGCGGGCCCGCTTCCTGCCGGTCGAGCACCGCGACTCCGCCGAACTGCCCGACTCCGAACTGCCGTTGTACGCGACGACCGGCAGGGTTCTGGCCCACTACCAGTCGGGGGCGCAGACCCGGCGGGTACCGCGCCTCAACGAGGCCGAGCCCGATCCGTACGTGGAGATCCACCCCGACGCGGCCCGGCGGGCCGGTGTGGCGGCGGGCGAGCTCGCCCGGGTGGTGTCGGCGCGGGGCTCGGTGGTGGCGCGGGTGCGTCTGGTGGAGAGCCTGCGGACGGACACGGTATTCCTGCCGTTCCATTTCCCGGGCGACGGGCGGGCGAACCTGCTCACCGGCGGGGCGCTCGACCCGCGGAGCGGGATGCCGGAGTTCAAGGTGAGCGCGGTACGGGTCGAGCCGGTACGGACTCCGGTGGGCGCCGACGACGCCGTACGGGCTCCGGTGACCGCGTGAACGGGCGGATCCTGGTCGTCGGCAACGGCCTCGCCGCGCATCGGCTCACCGCCCGTCTCGCGGCCCTCGGGCACGGGGGTCCTGTCACCGTGCTGGGCGACGAGCCGCACCCCGCGTACCAGCGCACCCTGCTCGGTCCGGTCCTGGCCGGCAGCCTGCCACCGGGCGCGCTGACCCTGCCGCCGCCACCGTCGGGGGTACGGGTACGGACGGGCCTGCGGGCCCTCGCGATCGACCGGGAGCGGCGGACCGTGCGATGCGCCGACGGCACCCGCCTGGGCTACGACACGCTGGTCCTGGCGACCGGCGCGCGGCCGGCCGGCGATGTGCACACCCTCGCCGACTGCACCCGCCCGGTGCGCGGCAAGGTGGCCGTGGTGGGCGGAGGCGTCCTGGGCGTGGAGACGGCGACGGCGCTGCGCAGGCGCGGCCACCGCGTGGTCCTGGCGCACTGCGGCCCGTATCCGATGCACCACCATCTGGACGAGTTCTCCGGGCAGTTGGTCGCCGCGCGGCTCGAGGCATGGGGCATCGAGCTGCGGCTGGGCGCCTACGTCCCGGCGGACGACACACTCGGCGCGGACACCGTCCTGCGGTGCACCGGCACCGCTCCGGAGACCACGCTGGCCGAGCGGGCCGGTCTGACGGTCCGGCGCGGCGTCGTCGTCGACGACCGGTTGCGCACCAGCGACCCCGCGATCCGGGCGATCGGCGCATGCACGCAGACCCCGGACCCGGCGAGCGCCGCGGACCTGGCGGGCGCCCTGGCGCAGGCGGAGACCCTGGCCGCCCTTCTGACGGGCGGCGACGCCTCGTACGCCCCCGCTCCTCCGTTCGTCCGGCCGCGCGTCCCGGGCCTGGACGTCCTGTGCCTGGGGCCGCGCGGGTGGGCGGCGGGGCGGGCCGGGAGCGACGAGGTCGTGACGTTCTCCGACCCCGCTCGGGGGCGGTACGCGCGGATCGAGATCACGGAGCAGAAGGTGGTACGGGCCGTGCTGGTCGGATTGCCCGAAGGAATCGCGGCCGTCGGCCAGTTGTACGACCGGGGACGCCCCGTGCCCGCCGACCGGCTCGCCCTCCTGCTCGGCCCGCAGGCCGGGGCCGGGCCCGGGGGCCCGGGGGCCGACCCCGCCGCGCTGGCCGACGAGGCCGTGCTCTGCCACTGCAACAACGTCAGCAAGGGGGCCGTCGTGCGGGCCTGGCAGGACGGCGCGCGGGACGTCGGGGCGGTGGCCGCGGCGACCCGGGCGACCACCGGCTGCGGCGGCTGCGCCGACGCGGTCCGCGCGGTGTGCGCCGCGCTGCGCGTCCCGGAGGGCGTCGCATGAGCCGCCGGACGCTGGTCGTCGCCGGCTACGGACCCGTCGGGCACCGGCTCGTCACGGAGCTGCGCACCCTGGACCGGACCGACGGATGGCAGGTGGTCGTGCTCGGGGAGGAGCCGCGCGGCGCCTACGACAGGGTCGCGCTCTCCTCCCTCGTCTCCGGCCCGACGCCCGCCGATCTCGCGCTGCCCGCCCCCGACTCGCTGGTGGACGTGCGCCTTTCCACGACCGTGACCGGGATCGACCGGGAGCGGCGGACCGTGCGATGCGCCGAGGGGAGGCGCCTCGGCTACGACGCGCTGGTCCTGGCCACCGGGTCCCGGCCCTTCGTGCCGCCCGTCCCCGGCCACGACCTGCCGCACTGCTTCACGTACCGCACCGTCGAGGACATCGACGCGATCCGCGCCGCCGCCCGCGCCGGCCGCCCCGGTGTCGTCATCGGCGGCGGGCTGCTCGGTCTGGAGGCCGCCGACGCGCTGCGGCACCTCGGGATGCGCCCGCACGTCGTGGAGGCGGCCCCGCGCCTCATGCCGCTCCAGGTGGACGCGGCCGGCGGCGGGCTCCTCGCCGCGCTGGTGCGCGACCTCGGTGTCGAGGTGCACTGCGGGGCGACGACCGTGTCCGTGGAGGCGGACCGGGTGCGGCTCGCGGACGGTACGGAGATCGAGGCCGACCTCGTCGTCTTCTCCGCCGGGATCCGGCCGCGTGACGAGCTCGCCGCGGCCGCGGGCCTGGCGACCGGCGAACGGGGCGGGTTCCTCGTGGACGACCGGCTGCGGACCGCGGACGGGAGGATCTGGGCGGTCGGCGAGTGCGCCGCCGTCGAGGGCCGCTGCCACGGGCTCGTCGCCCCCGGCCTGCGGATGGCCGCGTCCGTGGCCCGCCAGCTCCTCGGCCTCGGCCACACGCCGTTCACGGACACCGTCCGGCCGACGCGGCTGAAGCTGCTGGGCATCGGGGTCTCGGGCTTCGGCGACATCCATGCCCGTACCGAGGGGGCCATCGAGTTCACCGAGGCCGACCGGGCCGGCGGCCGCTACCGGAAGCTGGTGCTCGCGCCGGACGGACGGACCCTGCTGGGCCGGGTCGAGGTCGGCGCGGCGCTCCCCTGAACCACCCGGGGCCGGTGGCTTCCCGAGCCGGGCCGGAGCGGCACGACGCGGCGCCGCCGGGATCTCCGGCGG
>NZ_JBHTTQ010000095.1:0-28402 GCF_042794475.1 Streptomyces sp. NPDC056527 | reverse complement strand
ACGCAGCCGCCAACACCTTCCTCGACGCACTCGCCCACCACCGCCACACCCAAGGACAACCCGCCACCTCCCTCGCCTGGGGACTCTGGGACGAGCGCAGCTCGTTGACGGAGAAGCTCGGGGAGGCCGACCTGGCCCGGATGGCCCGGGACGGCATCCTGCCGCTGGAGAACGCCGAAGGACTCGCGCTCTTCGACGCGGCCCTGGCGGGCCGTCAGCCCCTGGCCGTCGGTGTCGGGCTCGACCCGGCGGCCCTGCGGACGCGGGCCCGGGCGGGATCGCTGCCGGCGCTCTTCGGCGAACTGGTCGGCGAGAGCCGGACGGTGCGTCGGGCGGCGGCCGGTGCACAGGACGCGGCGGACGGCGGTACGGCGGTACGGGACCGGCTTGCGGCGCTGGCCGGCCCGGAGCGGCTCGAGCTGCTCCTCGGGCTGGTGCGGGGTCATGTGGCGACGGTGCTCGGACACACGGACGCGGGCGGGGTCGGCACCGAACGGCCCTTCAAGGAGCTGGGGTTCGACTCGCTCACCTCGGTCGAGCTGCGCAACCGGCTCAACGCGGGCTTCGGGCTGCGGCTGCCGAGCACGCTGGTCTTCGACCATCCGACGCCACTGGCGCTGGCCCGGCATCTGCTGGCGGCGCTCGCGCCGGCCGAGGAGGACCCGGTCTCATCGGTCCTGGCCGATCTGGACCGGATCGAGGCCCGGTTGGTGTCGCTCGGTTCGGGCGACGGCGGCCGGGGGCGGCTGACGGGCCGGGTGCGCGATCTGCTGCTGCGGCTGGAGTCGGAGGGTGCGGAGGCGGAGTCCGAGGCGGTCTCCCTGACGTCGGCGTCCGACGACGAGATCTTCGACTTCATCGACAGGGAACTGGGCGTCAACTGACGCGGACACGCTGACGATTGCTAAACGGGGACGGTCCCTGTATCTTCCCAGGAAGAACCGTGGAACGTCCCCGTTTAGCTTTCCGAGGAGATGCCGAATCATGAGTGAAGAGACCGTCGCGAGCACCGCGGGCCAGAGCCCGCCCGCCAAGGGAGGCGCGGCGGACCGCCGTCCCGGCATGGTGCTCGTCATCGTCCTCGCCCTCCAGACGATGCTCATCCTCGACGTGAACGTGGTGAACATCGCCCTCCCCGACCTCAAGGAGGCGCTGGACTTCACCCCGACCGGACTCTCCTGGGTCCTCAGCTCCTATCTGCTGACCTTCGGCGGACTGCTGCTGCTCGGCGGCCGCGCCGGAGACGTTCTCGGACACCGCCGCGGAATGCTCATCGGCGTCACGGTGTTCACGCTCGCCTCGCTGCTCGGCGGCCTCGCCAACTCGGCGGGAATGCTGCTCGCGGCCCGCGCGCTCCAGGGTGTCGGCGCCGCCATCGCCGCGCCGACCGTGCTGGCGCTGATCGCCACCCACTTCACCGACGACAAGTCCCGGGCCCGCGCCCTCGGTCTCTACGCGGCGGTCTCCGGCTCCGGCGCCGCCATCGGCCTGATCGGCGGCGGTCTGCTGACGGACTGGCTCTCCTGGCGCTGGGTGCTCTTCATCAACGTGCCCATCGGCATCGCCCTGCTGATCGCGGCCCCGATGTTCATCCACGAGACCGAGCGCAAGCCCGCCCGCTTCGACCTCGGTGGCGCCCTGACCTCGACCGTCGGCATGACCGCGCTGGTCTACGGCTTCATCCGGGCCGCCGAGAGCGGCTGGGGCGACACCCTGACCCTCGGCTCCTTCGCCCTGGCGATCGTCCTGCTCGCGCTCTTCGTCTTCATCGAGACCCACGCCAAGCAGCCGATCACCCCGCTGCGGCTGTTCGCCGACCGCAACCGCGCGACCGGGTACCTCTCGCTGCTGTTCGTCATGGCCGCCGGCAACGCGATGTTCTTCTTCCTGACCCAGTTCCTCCAGGAGGTCCGGGGCTTCACCCCCATCCAGGCGGGCCTGGCGTTCGTACCGCTCGCCGTGCTGATCCTCGCCACCTCCAGCATCGCCGCCAAGGCGCTGCCCAAGGTCGGCCCGCGCGTGCTGACCGCCGTCGGCGCCGCCGCCATCAGCGTCGGTCTGATCTGGTTCGCCCAGATCACCCCGGAGGCCGAGTACCTCTCCGCGCTGCTCGGTCCGATGCTCGTCGCCGGTCTGGGCATGGGCACCCTGCTCGTCGGCGTCACCACCATCCTGATGTCCGGCATCGCGCCGGAGGAGACCGGCGCCGCTTCCGGCCTGCTCAACGTGATGCAGCAGATCGGCGGCGCGCTCGGCCTGGCCATCATGGTCACCGTCTTCGGCGCCGCGAGCCGCGCCGCCTCGAACGAGGTCCCGGCCGGTCTGGATGCCAAGGGCACGGCGGACTTCGTCCTCACCGAGGGTGTCACCACCGCGTTCGCCTGGGGCGCCGGATTCACCGCGCTCACCATCCTGCTCACGCTCGTCATGCGCAGCGTCGCGATGGGCGGCGGCGACGACACGGAGCCGGCGCAGGAGCAGGCGGCGGGCCCCGCGCGCGAGGTCACGACCTCGTAGCCCGCTTCCCGCACACCCAGCGAAGCCCTGGTCGGCACCTGCCGACCAGGGCGCGTTCGTTATCCCTTACGCAAAGTATCTTCTGGTTCAGACCACCGTAACAAGCCACTCGTACCATCGTGACGGAGTGATCGTTAAGGTGGTACGCGAGGTGTCGACTCAAGGGGGAAGGGACGGTCATCGTGAATATGTCGCTGGTCACGGAGACTTCGACGCAGGCGTCTTCGGTGCGCTGCAAGGAGTCGTTACTGCTGTTGGGCGCGCTGCAGGAGTTGCAGAACGGTCGGGGAGGCATCGTCGAGGTGCTCGGCGAGCCCGGTTCGGGCAAGAGCCGCCTGCTGGCCCAGCTGACCTCCGCCGCGCGCGCCCGTGGCGTCCCGGTGCTGGACGGCCGCTGCTACCCGTCCGAGCAGCATGATCCTTTGCATGTGTTCACCCGCGCGCTGAACGGCCTGATGACGGCGGAGAGGCTGACCGACCTCTCCCCCGCCCACGCCGAGCTGCTGCGCGCCGGGCTCTGCGCCCGGCTGGGCGGACGGGGCGCCGAACTCCCTCCGCTCCAGCTCTCCCAGGCCGTCCACGCACTGCTCAACCAGGCCGCCGACGGGGGGCTGCTGCTCGTCCTGGACGACTTCCACTGGGCCGACCCCCAGTCGCTCGAGCTCGCCGACCACCTGGCCCGCTGGACGTTCCGGGCGCCGGTACTGCTCGTCCTCGCGCACCGGCCGCGGCAGGCGGCGCCCTCGCTGCTCAGCACCCTCGCCCAGGGCGCCGAGCAGGACCGGGTGCAGCGGATCGAGCTCCAGCCGCTCAATCTGGACCAGGCCGCCCGGCTCCTCGGCGTGCGGCCCGACACCGGCTGGCTGCCCTCGGTGCTCCAGGAGAGCCGCGGCAATCCGCTGTACCTGCTGGCGCAGGGCGACGCCTCGCCGCTCGGCCCCGGCTTGCGCCCCGACCTGCTGACCGGGCGGCTGGCGCCGCTGGCCGCCGAACTCGCCGTGCTCGACCCGGCGGAGCGGCTGGTGGCGGAGTCGGCGGCGGTGCTCGGCGACCGGTTCAGCCGGGACGAGCTGTCGGCCGTCTCCGAGCTGCCCGTCGACGAGACCTGCGCGGTCGTCAACACGCTCATCCAGCTGGACGTGATGCGGCCGCTGCGCTGCTCCGCCACGCAACTGGGCTTCCGGCACCCGGTGCTGCGCCGTGTGCTGCACGACCAGGCCGACCGCTGCTGGCGTTCGCAGGCCCATCGCAGGGCGCTCACCGTGCTCAACCGCCGGGCCGCGTCGGCCTCCGAGCGGGCCGTGCACATCGAGCTGTCGACCAGCTCCTTCACCCCGGAGGACCTGGAGACACTGGCCCGGGCAGGCAAGGAGACGGAGCAGAGTTCCCCGTACGACGCCGTACGTTGGCTGCTGACGGCCCTTCACGGACTGCCCGCGTCCGAGCAGTCCACCGGCCGGCTCCTCGGCCTGATCCCCCCGCTGGCACGGGCGCTGCGGGCGGCGAACTACCTCGCCGACGACGCCTCGCTGCGGATGCAGCTGACGCAGGGGTCGGCGCTGGGTCCGGGCGAGGCGCACCGGGCGGCGGTCCGGCTCTGCGTGATCGTCGAGTGCCTCCACGGGCGGTTCAGCGAGGCGGCGGAGCTGGTGACCGCCGAACTGGGCACCCTGCGCGAGATGGACGCTGACAACGATCTCCTGGCTCAGCTCACGATCTACCGAGGAATCGTTTCATCGCTCCGAGGCGACGACGAACTGCCCAAGGTGGCCGCCCAGGCCCTGGTCCTGGCCCGGGCCGGCGGCAAGCGCACGACGCTGGCCGGGGCCATGGCCCTGCATGCCCTCGGCGAGCTCTCCGCCGGCCGCACCGCGCAGTGCCTGGCCTCCTACGACGCCGCCGTGCGCCAGATGGACGAGCTCTCGCACAACGAGGTGTACTACCACTCCGAGTACCTCGCGCTGCTGGGCTGGTGCGCCCAGGCGCTCGGCCGGCCGCGCGAGGCGGAGTCGTTCTACGAGCGCGGCACCGCGGTGGTCCGGGACTGCTCGCACAACGCGATGCTGCCCGTGCTGCTGAGCGGACTGGCCGAGGCCCAGCTGCGTCAGGGCCGGCTGGAGAGCGCCCGCAGGTCCGCCGCCGAGGCCGCGGAGCTGTCGGGCTATCTGGGCGCCCAGCAGTTGCGCGCCGTGGCCCTCGCCCAGGAGGCGCTGTGCGTGACGTACGCCGATCCGCCGGGCAGCAGCCGGGCCTCGGCCCTCACCGAACAGGCCGTCACCACCCTGCGCCGCTCGGCCTGCCGCTGGCACGGCGCCGCCGTCCTCACCCTCGCCGAGGCGCTGCTGCTCCAGGGCAGCCCGGACCGCTGTGTGAGCCTGCTCCTGGAGCTCGGCGGCACCGAGCTTGGCGATCTGGATCCCGCCCAGCGTCCCCGCGCCTTCGAACTGCTCACCCTGGCCTCGCTCTCCGGCGGCACGGGCAGCACGTCGATGTGGGGCGACCGCACGGCCGGCGCGGCGCAGACCCTGCGGCTGCCGCACAACCGGGCGTACGCGCTGCTGTCGCGCGGGCACGTGCTCGTCGAGCAGGGCGACTGGGACGCGGCGGTGGCGCTGTACGAGGAGGCGGAGCGCGCCTTCGACAACGCGCAGCTGCGGCTCCACCGGCTGACGGCCCGGATCCGTGCGGCCCGGGCGGCGAGCAACAGCAGCCGTCCGGAGCGGGCGGCGGAGCTGTGGGCGTCCGCGCAGGAGCTGGCCGAGCAGTGGGACGTCCTGCTGCTGGCGCGGCTGAGCCCGGACACGCCGCTGGAGAACTCGCTGGGCCGTGGCTGCCACGCGCTGCTGCCCGCGCCGATCCCGCCGGTGACCGGTCTGGAGGTGCTGACGGAGCGGGAGCGGGAGGTCGCCCGGGTCGCGGGGACGGGCCGTCGGACGCGGGAGATCGCGGAGGCGCTGGGGCTGAGTCCGCGCACGGTGGAGGTGCATCTGTCCCGGATCTACCGGAAATTGGAGATCGGTTCGCGCGCGGAATTGGCTCGCTTGATGGCCGTACGTATTTCCACTGATGCCCGTACGTGATCCCTCTGTGAGGCTGAAGGCACGGCAATGAACCGCGCGGGGTCCGACCGGCCCCGGTTCAGTTCCTTCAGGGGGTTGAAGTGAGTCAAGATGGGGTCGCCCATCATCACGTCTGGTCCGCGTCCACCACGTGTCCGGGAACCGGCACGGTGGACGAGGAGCCGATCACGGCGGATGTGTTCCGGGGCGTTTTCCGGACACACCCGGCCGGCGTGGCGATCATCACAGCGATGGGTGAGAGAGGGCCCGTCGGGTTCACCGCGACCTCGCTCAGCTCGCTCTCGTCCGCCCCTCCCCTCGTCTCGTTCGGAGTGGGCCGGCGTGCCTCGTCATGGGCCACGATCTGCGCCGCCGAGTACGTGGCCGTACATCTCCTCGCCCTCGACCAGCAGGAACTCGCCACGACCTTCGCACGCAGCGGCGCCGATCGGTTCGCGCCGCCGACCCGTTGGAGGTCCGGCCCGCACGGAGTGCCGCTGCTCGACGGCGTGCCCGCGGCGCTGGTCTGCCGCAAGGTGTACGACCTGCCCGCCGGCGATCACACCCTGGTGATCGCGCAGCCGATTCACGCGCTCGAGGGCGACCCGGCGCACCCACTCGTCTATCTCGACGGTCGCTACGGCTCAGTGACGCGCTGAGCACTGTCGGTCCATGCGATCTCCGGAAGGTCAACAAGACATGCGATTCGAAATCTTGGGCAGCCTGCGCATGACTGACGGCGACGATGTTTTCGCCATCAGCGCACCGAAGGTGGAATGCCTTCTCGCGGCCATGCTGGTACGTGCCGAGGACGTCATTTCCACGGACCAGCTGTGCGGCGAGATCTGGGGCGACGATCCGCCACGCCGTGCCACGGCCACGCTGCATGTGTACATATCCCAGCTGCGAAAACTGCTGAAACGCGCGGACCGCGGCAAGGGTCCGATCGTGACCCGGTTCCCGGGGTACGTCCTGGAGCTGGGCGACAACACGCTGGACGCGCACGACTTCCAGCGGCTGGCCCAGCAGGGCCGGGCCGCGTCGCGGGCGCGTCGGCACGCGGAGGCCTCCGCGCTGTGCGGTCAGGCGCTGTCGCTGTGGCGCGGCACCGTCCTGGGCGAGCTGCGGGGCGGCGCGATCGTGGACGAGTTCGCCACCTGGGCGGAGGAGACCCGGCTGGAGTGCGTCGAGATGCGCAACGAGGCGGATCTGGCGCTGGGACGGCATCGGGAGCTGGTCGGGCCGCTGTACGCGCTGGTCGCCAAGCACCCCCTGATCGAGGCGTTCCACCGGCAGTTGATGCTCGCGCTGTACCGCTCCGACCGTCGGGCGGACGCGCTCCAGGCGTACCACTCGGTGCGTTCGGCGCTCGACCGGGAGCTGGGCATCAGCCCGTGCCGGCAGCTGCACGAGCTGCATCAGGCGATCCTCCTGGACTCCGGTCCGGCGCTGCCTTCGGCGGCCTGAAACAGGTGCTGTCCAGGCCGTATTGAAAAGTGGGGACAGTCCCCATATTCTCGTTCCATGACCACTGAACTGGGTATCAGCCTGTCTGTCCTGGACACCGCGCCCGTCTGGCGGGGGTCGACGGCGACCGCTTCACTGCGCAACACCATCCGACTGGCCCGCGCCGTGGACCGGCTCGGCTACCACCGCTTCTGGCTGGCCGAGCACCACAACATGCCGTCGCTGTCGACCTCGTCGCCGGCGATCCTCGCCGGGCAGATCGCCGCCGCCACCACGCATCTGCGCGTCGGGGCCGGCGGCGTCATGCTGCCCAACCACCCGCCGCTCGTGGTGGCCGAGCAGTTCGGCACCCTGGCCGCCCTGCACCCCGGCCGGGTCGACCTCGGCATCGGCCGGGCACCCGGCACCGACCCGCTCACGGCCAGGGCGCTGCGCCGCCAGGCCGGGCCGCTCGGCGGCACCGACTTCCCCGCTCAGATCCAGGAACTGCTGCGGTACTTCGCGCCGCCCGCGGGCGGCACCCATGCCTCGACCGCCGGGCGCGGGACGGTGCTCGCCGTCCCGGCGGCCGAACAGACCGTGCCGGTCTGGCTGCTCGGCTCCAGCGGGTACAGCGCACAGCTCGCCGCCGCCCTGGGGCTTCCCTTCGCCTACGCCCACCACTTCGCCCCGCACGGCACCCTGGCCGCGCTGGACGCCTACCGCTCCGAGTTCCGGCCCTCCGAGTACCTCGCCGAGCCCTACGCGATGATCGCCGCCTTCGGCGCGGTGGCCGAGGACGACGCCCGGGGCGAGCTGCTGAGCGCCCCGCTGCGGATGATCACCGCCCAGTCGCTGCGCGGCCAGAACCCGTACTTCCCGCCCGCCGAGGAGGCCGCCCGCTTCTCCTTCGCACCGGAGGAGCGGGCGGTGGTCGACCAGATGTACGACCCCCAGATCTTCGGCGGGCCGGAGACCGTGCGGCAGCGGATCACCGAACTCACCAAGGCCACCGGCGCCGACGAACTGATGATGCTCAGCGTGGTCCAGGACCACGACGAGCGCGTACGGTCCTACGAGCTGCTCGCCGAGCTGGCCGGGCTGAGGGCCCCCGCCTCGGCCGACGCGGGCTGATCCACCGCCTCGGCCAGCAGCCGGAACGTCCGGACCCTGGCCTCGAGGCCGAAGACGGGCGCCGTCGCCAGCAGCTCGTCCGCGCCCGTCCGGGCCCGGAAGTCGGCGAGGCGCCGGCGTACCGTCTCCGCCCCGCCCACGATCTGCGGGGCGAAATGACCGTCCAGATAACGCTGCTGAGCTTCCGTCAGCTGATATCCGGCCGCCTGATCGGGGGTACGGAAGAGGGTCAGCGGATTGATCCGCCCCTCCACATGGGCCACCTTGATGGGCCCGGCCAGGTACTCGGCCTCCTCGTCCGTGTCGGCCGCAACCACCTGGGCCGACACCGCGACATAGGGACGCTCCAGCCGCTCCGAGGGGCGGAACTCCTCGCGGTAGCGGGCCACCGCCGCCTCCGTACCGCTCGGGTTGAGGTGGTGGGCGAAGGCGTACGGCAGACCGAGACGGGCCGCCAGCGAGGCGCTGGAGGCGCTCGTGCCGAGCAGCCAGACCGGCAGCGGGCGCTCCGGCGGCGGGCTGACCGCGACCGGCGGCCGGGCGTCCGGACCGGACGGTGTCAGATAGCCGATCAGCTCGGCCAGCTGCTCCCCGAAGGCACCCTCGTGCGCCGGGTCGCCGGTGCGCCGCAGCGCACGGGCGGTGGCGGGCTCGCCGCCCGGCGCGCGGCCGATGCCGAGGTCGATCCGGCCCGGGTGGAAGACGTCGAGGGTGGCGAACTGCTCGGCGACCACGAACGGCACGTGGTTGGGCAGCATGACGCCGCCCGAACCGATCCGCAGCGTCGAGGTGACGCCGGCGAGCTGTCCGATCAGCACGGGCGGCGTCGAGGTGCCGAAGGCCGGCATGTTGTGATGCTCGGCCAGCCAGTAGCGGTGGTAGCCGAGCCGCTCCACCGCCGGGGCCAGCTCCAGCAGTTCACGCAGGGACCGGGCGGCCGGGACGCCGTTCCAGACGGGCACCGTGTCCAGGACGGACAGACGGAATCCAGCAGTGTCGTTCATAGGGCGACTCACCATCAGGAGACATGGCCGGGCGCGGGAGGCGCGGCCGGGGTGGTTGGAGTGGTCGAGGAATGGGCGGGCCGGGGCAGCGCGTCCAGCAGCTGCCTCGTCCAGGGGTGTTCCGGGCGTGCGAAGACCCGCTCCACCGGACCGGTCTCGACGATGCGGCCCGCCCGCATCACCGCGACCCGGTCGCTGACGTGGCGCACCACGCCGAGGTCGTGCGAGATGAACAGCAGGGCCACGCCGAGCCGTTCACGTACCCGCTCGAAGACGTCGAGGACCTGTGCCTGGACGGAGACGTCGAGCGCGGAGACCGGCTCGTCGCAGACGAGGACGTCGGGCTCGGGCGCGAGCGCGCGGGCGATCGCCACGCGCTGCCGTTGCCCGCCGGACAGTCCACGGGGCCCGCGGTCGAGGAGCTCGGGGCCGAGGCCCACGAGGCCCAGGAGCTCGGTGATCCGGGCCCGGTGACCGCGCGCGGCCCGACGGCCCCCGGCGCCGAGCGCCTCGGCCACGATCCGCTCCACGGTCCACCGCGGGTCGAAGGAGGACAGCGGATCCTGTTGCACGAGCTGGATCCGCCCCCGCAGCGCGGCCCGCGCCCGCTCGCTCCGCCCGGACCAGGGCCGCCCGAGCAGGGTCACGGCCCCCTCGTCCGGCTCCAGCAGCCCGAGCACGACCTGGGCGAGCGTCGACTTCCCGGACCCCGACTCCCCGAGCACCCCGAGCGTCTCACCGGCCCGAAGCACGCAGGACACGTCACTCAGCGCGTCGATGCCTCCACCAGGCCCGGGGAACCGCTTGAAGAGTCCCTCGACCCGCAGTACGACGGCGCCGGAGGCGGGTTGGCCGGAGGCGGGGACGGCGGGCTGATCGGGTTCCGTAACGGCGGCGCGCTCACCGCGCGCCGGGTCGGTGGCCGTCCCTGGCTTCGCCGGGTCCACCGCGTCCGGGCCCGTGGTCCGCGCGCCGTGATCCGGAAGCGTGGCCGTCAGCGCGCCCGCGTCCGCCCTGACCACGTCTGTGGTGTCGGAACGCTCGCCGCGCGGCGGGCGGGTGGCCGTCCGTGTGCCACCGGCGCGCTCGTCGTGCGCCGGGCCGGTGGCCGGGTGCGGGTCGGCGGGTCGCCGGCCATGGCCTACCGGGCTCGGCGCGCCCGTGTCGTCGGCCGGATCCCGCGGCGGGGTGTCCGCGCCCCGGGCCGTACGCCGGCGGGGTGACGGGACCGCTTCGAGGAGACGACGGGTGTAGGGGTGGGCGGGGGCCTCCAGGAGGCGCGCGGCCGGGGCCGTTTCCACCAGGCGGCCGTCGTGCATCACGGCGATGCGGTCGGCGAGTCGGGCCACCACCGCCAGGTCGTGGCTGATCAGCAGCAGCGCGGTGCCCGCGTCGCGGCGGGCGGCCAGCAGGTCGAGGATCTGCGCCTGCACGGTCATGTCGAGCGCGGTGGTCGGCTCGTCCGCGATCAGCACGCGCGGGCCGGCGGCGATCGCCGAGGCGATCAGCGCCCGCTGCCGCTGCCCGCCCGACAGCTGGTGCGGGAACTGCCGGGCCCGCCACTCCGGTTCGGGGACGGCGACCTCCCGCAGCAGTTCGACGGCCCTCCCGGGCCGGTCGCGGCGCGTGCCGATGCCGTGGTTGGCCAGCGACTCCTCGATCTCGGCGCCGATGCGACGCAACGGATCGAGCGAGACGAGCGCGTCCTGCAGCACGAGCCCGATCTCCGCGCCCCTGATCCGCCGCCACTCGCGTTCGCCGAGGGCTGTGAGGTCCCGGCCGTCGAACTCGAGTCTGCGGGCGCTCACGGTGGCTCCGGGGCCGGTCAGCCCCGCCAGCGTCCGGCCCGTGACCGTCTTGCCCGAGCCCGACTCGCCGACCACGGCCAGACACTCACCGGCCCGCAACCGGAGGTCCACGCCGTGGACGACCTCGGTGCGGTGCCGGCCGTGGCCGAACGAGATCCGCAGGTCCTCCACTGTCAGGAGTGCCTGCCCGGCGCGGGGTTCGTCAACGCCCATGGCCGTCCCTTCCGTCGATCCGGCGCTGGAGGGCCCGGCCCACGACCGTGACCGCGACGACCGTGACCGTGATGGCCAGGCCGGGGAAGACGGCGGCCGCCCACGAGGTGTCCAGGTGGTCACGGCCCTCCGCGAGCATGGCGCCCCACTCGGGCGAGGGCGGCTGCGGACCGAGGCCGAGAAAGCTGAGGGTCGATCCGGCGATGACCGCGCTGCCGATGTTCACCGTGGCGAGGACGAGCAGGGGTGGCAGCGCGTTGGGCAGCAGATGCCGTACGAAGACGGAGCCCCTGCCGCGGCCTATCACCACGGCCGCACGGACGTAGTCGCTGTCACGGATGGCCAGCGCCTGGCCCCGGGCGAGCCGAACGAAGCCGGGCAGCAGCGAGGCGCCGATGGCCAGGGTGGCGTTTCCGGTGCCGGGGCCGAGGACGGCGACCACGACCAGGGACAGCATCAGGCCGGGGAAGGCCAGCAGGATGTCGGTGGCCCGCATCAGGATCTGGTCGACCGCCCGGCCGGCGGCGGCCGCGAACACGCCGAGGAGCGAGCCCACGACGACGGCGAAGGCCGTGGCGCCGAAGCCGATCAGCAACGAGGTGCGGGCGCCGTGCACGATCCGGCTGAGCACGTCCCGGCCGAGCTGGTCGGTGCCGAGCCAGTGCCCGTCACCGGGCCCGGCCAGAGCGTTGACCGGGTCGATGGCGTCCGGCTGCTGGGTGGCGAGCAGCCCGGGCGCGACGGCGGCCAGGACGGCGAGGGCCACGACGACCCCGGCCACCACGACACCCACCCGCGGCCGCCACCGAAAGCCACGCACGGCACGAGCCTCAGTACCCGAACCGACCGCCCCAGCCGCGGCACCGCGGGAGTCCCGGCGGGCCCTGGCGGACACGGCGACGCCGGAGTCCCGGCCGGGCCTGGCGGACTCGGTGACATCGGAGTCCCGCTCGGGCCCGGAGGCCCCGGCAGCCCCGGCGGCGCCGGAGTCCCGGCCGGCCTCGACTGATTCCGCGGAGCCGGTGACGTCAGAGTTCCGGGCTGCCCCAACGGACTCGGTGACGCCGGAGTCCACAGTGGACCCCGCAGCCCCAGCACCGTCGGCGCCCCGGTCAAGCTCGGCGGACGCGGCTACTTCAGCGTGCCCGACTGCTTTGTCGGACACGGCGACTTCAGCGTTCCGGGCAGCCCCGGAGCCCCCCGCAGCCCCAGCACCGTCGGCGCCCCGGTCGGGCC
The DNA here is from genome assembly GCF_042794475.1 of Streptomyces sp. NPDC056527. Lineage (NCBI taxonomy): Bacteria > Bacillati > Actinomycetota > Actinomycetes > Kitasatosporales > Streptomycetaceae > Streptomyces > Streptomyces sp. NPDC056527. The sequence continues at coordinate 15,985 of NZ_JBHTTQ010000095.1, read as the reverse complement.
CGGCAGCGTCGGTCGTTCCGGGGGAGCCGGTGGCGCCGGGGCCTCCGGTGTCCGTGCGGGTCTCGGGCGCGGTCATCCGATGCTCCTCTCGTCGATCCGCGGGTCGACGATCCGGTAGAGCACGTCCACCACGAGGTTGATCAGGGCGAAGGCCACCGCGGAGACCAGCACCACACCCGTCACCACCGGCAGGTCCCGACCGGCCACGGCGCCCGCCGTCACCTGGCCAAGGCCCTGGCGGCTGAAGACGCTCTCCACCACGACCGCGCCGCCGAACAGCGCGCCCACCGCCCAGCCGGCCAGCGTGACCAGCGGGATCAGGCCGTGCCGCAGCGCGTGGCGGAGCCGGATCGCGGTCTCGCCGCTGCCCCTGGCCCGGGCGCTCAGCACGAACGGCTGCTCCAGCGCGCGTTCGACCTCCTCCCGCAGCACCTGCGAGAAGACGCCGACGAGACCGGCGGCGAGCGTGACGGCCGGCAGGACGAGACCGGCCGCGCCGCTGCCGCCCATCGCCGGGAACCACTTCAACCGGAAGGACAGCAGCGCCAGCAGGAGCATCCCGGTCCAGAACGCGGGCGTGGAGGCCGCGACGAGTTCGAGGGTGGAGGCGATCCGGCGGGCGCGCGGCCGGTGCGCGGTCAGCACGGCCAGCGTCACCGCGGCGACCAGCGCCAGGACGAACGCGGCGGCCGCGAGCTGGACCGTGGGCCACAGCTGATCGCCGATCACCTCGCCGACCGGCTGCTGGAGCTGGAAGGACTCGCCGAGGTCACCGGTGAGCAGCCGCCGCATGAAGCGTCCGTACTGCACGGCGAGCGGCTCGTCGAGCGCGAGCTCGTGGCGGACCTGCTCCACCAGTTCGGGCGTGGGGTTGGTGGAGCCGAGCACGCTGCGCACCGGGTCGCCGGGCAGCAGCCGGAAGGCGAAGAAGACGGCGTTGGCCGCCCCGAAGACGACCATGGCCGCCAGCAGCAGTCGACGTGCGAACCAGCGCAGGGGAAGCCCCATCAGTCCTCCAGCCGGGCGTCGTGGAAGCGCGGATACGCCTGGACGTCGAAGGTCACGTCGCGGACCCTGTCGGCGGCCCCGACGAGGGTGGCGGGCGCGTAGACGGGGAGGGCGAGCGCCTCCTCGTTCACCCGCGTCTGCGCCCGCGCGTACAGGGCCGCCCGCCGTGCGGGGTCGCGGGTGGCGGTGGCCTCGCGGAGCCAGCCGTCGAGACGGGCGTCCTTGACGCCGAAGGCGTTGGAGCCGCCCTTGTCGCCGGTCTGCGCGGAGTCGAAGTAGCTCCGCATGATGTCGGGTTCGGCGCGGTTCCAGCTGAAGGCGAGGATGTCGGCGTCGCGGCCGATCGCCTTCTCCAGATAGGCCCCCGGTTCCAGCGCGGTGAACCGGATCTCGATCCCGGCCCGCTTCGCCTCGGCCTGGATGCCCTGGCCGAGCAGCGCCCGCTGATCGCGCATCAGGCTCGTCATGTACGGCCAGTGCAGGGTCAGCCGCCTGCCGTCCTTGGTCCGGTAGCCGTCCTCGTCCCGTCCGGTCCAGCCGGCCTCGTCGAGGAGGCGCGCCGCCTCCTCGGGGTCGTAGGGCCAACTGCCCTCGGTCGTGGCCGCGTACCCGGCGGTGGCGGGTGTCAGGGTGCTCCAGGCGCGTTCGTACGCCCCCGAGTACAGCGCCTTCACCAGCGCGTCGAGGCGTACCGACCGCTGGAGCGCACGGCGCACCCGCGGGTCGTCGAGCGGCGCCCGGTTGACGTTGAGCATCAGCGTGTACGGCGCGCCGGGCTGGGCCGCCCGCAGCAGCCGGAAGCCGTCGGCGTGCCGGAGCCGGCCGATGTGGCTGGGGGGTACGGCGGCGGCCACGTCGACCTGGCCCGAGCTGAGGGCGCCGAAGCGCGAGGCCGCCTCCGGGATGAACTCGACGGTGAGCCCGGCGACGTGCGCGGGTCCGCGGTTCTGCGCCTCCGGGGGTGCCCAGGCGTAGTGCGGGTTGCGGTCGAGGTCGATCCGCCGGTTGCGGGCCCAGCCCGCGAAGACGAACGGTCCGCTGCCGACGGGCTTCAGACAGGTCCGCCCCCGGTTCGCGCGCAGCGCGGTGGGCGACTGGATGCCGAAGGTCGCCGTCGACAGGACCTGGAGCAGCGGCGCGTACGGACGGGACAGTGACACCCGCACGGTGCGGGCGTCGACGACGGTCGCGCCCTCGTACATGGAGATCAGCCCGGCCGCGTACTGGGACTTGGTCTCGGGCGCCACGGTGTGGTCGAGGGTCGCCTTGACGGCCGCCGCGTCGAAGGCGGTGCCGTCGTGGAAGCGCACCCCGTCGCGCAGCCGGAAGGTGTACGCACGCCCGTCGCCGGAGATCTGCCAGGACGTCGCCAGCCAGGGGCGGATCCGGCCCTCGGCGTCCATGGAGACCAGCGAGTCGAAGATGTTGCGGCCGAGGGCGGCCGTGACGTCGTACGGGCTGATCTGCGGGTCCAGGCAGTCGGGCTGGCTGTCGACGGCGTACACGATCCGGCCGCCGCGCCCGTCCCCGGCGCCTGATCCGGCGCCGCACCCGGTCGCGACGGAGGCGAGCGCCAGCGCCGAGACCAGGGCGCGCCGGATCACGGTGGTGCGATGTGTACGCGGCCTCATGCGCCCCGCGGTCCCTCGGTGGCGTCCGTGGTGGTGTGCTCGTCGACGGCCGTGATCCTCAGGGCGGCGGCCGGGCACAGGTGCTCGGCCTGCCGGGCCAGCTCCACGTCGGCCGCGTCGTCGACGGAGTCGGTGAGCAGGGCCACGATCCCGTCCTCGTCCTGGTCGAAGAGGTCCGCGGCGGTCAGGACGCACTGCCCCGCCCCGATGCAGCGCTCGGTGTCGGCGGTGATGCGCACGGGGCTCACCACGTCACGGGCAGTTCGTAGATGCCCTGCACACCGCTCTGCGCGGGCTTGATCTCCACCTGTTCGGCGGGGACGGCCAGGCGCAGTCCGGGGATGCGGGAGAAGAGGAGGGTGAGGGCGCTCTCCATCTCGGCGCGGGCCAGGTTCTGGCCGATGCACTGGTGCACGCCGTATCCGAAGGCGAGGTGGTGCCGGGCGCCGCGCGCGAGGTCCAGCTCGTCGGCGTTCTCGAACGCCTCCGCGTCGCGGTTGATCTCGGCGGTGGAGAGCATCACGCTGTCGCCGGCGCGGATGGCGACGTCGCCGATCGTGATGTCCTCGGCGGCGATGCGCATGGCGACGTCGCCGATGGAGAGGTAGCGCAGCAGCTCCTCGACGGCCAGGCTCGCGCCGGCCGGGTCGGCGCGGAACGCGGCCAGCTGGTCGGGGTTCTGCAGCAGCGTGAACGTGCTCAGCGTGATCATGCTGGCGGTGGTCTCGTGACCCGCCATCAGCAGGATGATGCCGAGCCGGATCACGTCGTCGCGGGAGAGCGAGCCCTCGGCCAGGTCCTTGTGGACGAGGGTGTCGAGGAGACCCTCGCCGGGCTCTGACTCCTTCTCCTTGCGCTCCACCAGGCCGGTCAGGTACGAGCGCAGGTTCATCAGCGCCTGGGTCGCGTCGTCCTCGGTGACCTGCGGCGACACGAGCAGCGCCGACTGCTCCTCGAAGTAGTCGTGGTCCCCGTAGGGAACCCCGAGGATGCCGCAGATGGTGTGCGAGGAGAGCGGCAGCGCGAGTCCGCTGAGGATCTCGGCGGGCGGCCCCTGCTCCACCATGGCGTCGACGAGTTCACCGGCGCGCCGGTGGATCGACTCGGTCAGCTGCCGGGTGCGTCGCACGGAGAAGGCGGAGATGAGCCTGCGGCGGTACGCGGAGTGCTCCGGCGGGTCCATCCCGACGAGGATCGTGGCCTTCTGGATGGCCTTGCGTCGCGGGCTCGGCGAAGGAAAGTCCGGCCGGCTCCAGTCGGAGGACAGGCGCGGGTCGATGAGCAGCTCACGGGCGACGGCGTGGCCGAGGACGACCCAGGTGGGGCGTCCGTCGTAGAGCCGGGCGCGCACCACCGGGCCCTCGGCCTCGCGCAGGTCGCGGTAGCCGGACGGCGGCTGGTACGGGCACTGCCGCAACTGGGGGAAGTCGGGCAGCGGCTCGGTTCCGGTGGTGAGGCCCACCGCGCTGGGACGTGACATGCGAGATCTCCTGCGAGCGGCGACATTCGGGCTGCGGCAAGCCTGGAACCGGTGTCTTGTGCGGCTCTAAAGGACGCCTGTGGATCCCGCCGACAACAGCCGCCCCTACCCGGGCCCCCGCGGGTCTCGGGCGCCAAGTTCCGGTGGCCTGTCGCGCGTGGCGTGTGGCAGGTGCGAGCGTGGCCCGTGGCTGCCGGTGGCCGGTGCGAGCGTCCCCCGTGCCCCGTGCCCCGTGGCCCGTGGCCCGTGGCCGGTGTGCGCGTGGCCCTCGCGGCCATCTCCGGCGCCCGGGTGGTGTCTTTAGGTCGCGCTAGGAGGTGCTTAAGACCGGCTGCCGAGATTGGCGGGATGCATATCGCAGCCATCGCCCGGGAGCGGCGTCACACGCTCTTCTTCCTCGACGAGATACGTCCGTTCGCCCCCGTCCACCTGGACACCGAGGTGGACATGTCCGGGGTGCTCGCCCACCGTGAGGCCCATCGCGGCGACAGCCGGCTGTCCCTGGTCACGTACGTGCTGCACTCCGCGGCCCGGGTGATCGCCGCCCACCCGGAGGCCAACGCGGCGATCCGCGGCCGTCTGCGCCCCAAGGTCGCCCGTTACGGCGAGGTCTCCGGGAAGGTCGCCCTCGACAAGCGGGTCGGCGGCCGGCGCGTCGTGGTCTCGGCGGTCCTGCCGGACCTGGACCGGGCCGATCTGAAGGGGATCCAGCACGAGCTGGAGCGCTACCGCGACGGTGATCCGGAGACGATGCCGGAGTTCGCCTCGATGCTGCTGCTGCACCGGCTGCCCGCGGCGCTGGCGCGCGCCGCCTACCGCCGGGCGGTGCGTTCGCTGATCAACCACCCCCGCTTCTTCGGCACCTTCGCGGTCACCTCGCTGGGTCACCGGGCCGTCGACGGCTTCCACTCGGTGGGCGGGACGACGGTCACCTTCGGCGTGGGCCGGATCGTGGAGCGTCCGGTGGTCCGGGACGGCGAGGTGACGAGCGCGCCCGTCATGCGGCTGAACCTCACCTTCGACCACCGGGTCATCGACGGCGCGGAGGCGGCGGACATCCTCACCGAGGTCAAGGAGGCCCTGGAGGGGTTCTCGGCCGAGGAGGGGCTGCGATGAACGACGTCCAGGAACTCAAGCAGTTCGTCGAGGTGCACGGCCGCATCCTCGGCATCCCGGGCGAGCGGCTGCGGCAGGTGCTGCTGCGGATCCGGCACGACGAGGACGGCGAGCCGGGCTCCTGGGCCCGTGAGTGGACCGAGGCCGGTGTCGAACTGGAGCGCCGGGGCCGGGAGGTCGAGGCGGGACGGCACTTCAACATCGCCCGGTTCCCGTTCGTGGACGGCCCGGCCCGCGCGGACGCCCAGGAGCGCACGGTCGCCTCCTTCAACCGCTGGCGCTCGGGCGACGGTTCCGGCATCCGCCGCCTCGACCTCGACCTCTCCGGCGGCCGGGTGCGGGCCTGGGCGGCCGGCCTGGACGCGCGGGGCGGGGAACGCCCTCCCGTGCTGCTGCTGAGCGGCGGCATCGTCAGTGTGAAGGAGCAGTTCGGACCGATCCTGGCCAAGGCGTCACGGCTCGGCCTGGCCGTCGTCGCCACCGAGATGCCGGGAGTCGGCGAGAACGAGCAGATCTACGCCGCCGACAGCCATCGGATGGTCCCGGAGCTCCTCGACGCGCTCGCGGACCGCGCCGACGTGGACCGGACCGTCGCCGTGATGATGAGCTTCAGCGGGCACCTGGCGCTCCGGGCCGCCCTGCACGACAAGCGGATCCGGGGCGTGGTGACCGCCGGCGCCCCGATCGGGGACTTCTTCACGGACGCCGCCTGGCGTCCCGGGATCCCCCGCGTGACGGTCGACACCCTGGCCCACCTGACCGGCGGCGCCCCCGATTCCGTACTGACGGATCTCACCGACTGGGCGTTGACACCGCAGGAGTTGGCGGCGCTCGCGGTGCCGGTGTCGTACACGGTGAGCGCACGCGACGAGATCATCCCGCCGGGCGACCGGCTCCTGCTCGAACGGCACGTGCGCGAGCTGCGGCTGCTGATCCACGACGATGTGCACGGCTCGCCCTCGCATGTGGCCGAGTCCCGGCTGTGGAGCCTCCGGTCGGCGCTGGAGACGCTCGGCGGGTACGGGCCGCAGCGGACCGTGCTCGGCCTGGCCCTGTCGGCGATCCGGCTTCGGGAGCGGTTGACCGGAGCGTCCGGCCCTGCCGAGGGCGGCGCGTGAGCGGCGCACCGGGGCCGGTCTTCCGGTTCGGGGTGAGCGAGATCTCCCCGGACGCCGACTGGCCGGAACGCGCCCGGGAGGCGGAACGGCTCGGCTACGACACCTTCGCGACCACCGACCACCTGGGCATGACCGCCCCGTTCCCGTCGCTGGTGGCCGCCGCCGCGGCCACGTCCCGGATCGAGGTCGCCACCTATCTCACCAACACCGCCCTGTGGGATCCCGAGGTGCTCGCCCGGGAGATCGCCGGCACCGACCGGCTGACCGGTGGGCGGCTGACCGTGGGGCTGTATGCCGGGCAGACCGGCACCTCCGCGACCGCCTCGCTCACGGCCCAGGACAAGCGGGACCGGCTGGTCGAGACGGTGGACGTGCTGGACCGGCTGCTGACCGATCCCGCGCACCGGCCTCGTCCGCTGCGGTCGCCCCGACCGCCGCTGATGATCGGCGCCAACGAACCGGACGAGCTCGAACTGGCCGCGCGACGGGCCGACGCGGTCTGCTTCATCGGCGCGGAACTGCCCCCGGAGGGCGGTTTCGTGCTCATCGGCCCCGAGGAGTTCGCCGCGCACGTGGCCACGGTGCGCGTCCGGGCGGCGGAACTCGGCCGGACGCCCGAGCTCAACACCGGGGTGAAGAGGGTCGTCGTCACCGACGACCGGCGGGCCGCCGCCGACTCGCTGCGCCCCGCTCTCGCCCCCCATCTGACGACGGAACAGCTCCTCTATCTGCCCTCGCTGCTGATCGGCACCCATCAGGAGATCGCCGAGCAGATCCGGGGCCACCACGACCGGTACGGCCTCACCTCGTACACGGTCCTCGCCGCCCACCTGTACGACTTCGCCCCCGTGATCCCGCTGCTGCGGAAAGGATGAGCCTGTGACCGATCCCGTGATCGTCGTGGGCGCCGGTCCCACCGGCCTGATGCTCGCCTGCGAGCTGGGCCTGGCCGGTGCGCCCGTCGTCGTCGTCGAGCGACGCGACTCCCCCGACCCCCGCTCCCCCGGCCAGGCGGTGAACGCGGCCGTCATGGAGCTCCTGGCACAGCGCGGCCTCGCGAACGAGCTCCGCGAGGCCGGACTGCCCCTGCCCGGGGCGCACTTCTCCCTGCTGTGGCTCCGCCCCGAGGAGCTGTCGGGTCCGCAGCGCGTCGGCGGCGGGCTGCTGGTGCCGCAGTCCAAGCTGGCGGAGGTCCTGGAGCGGCGCGCGCGTGCGCTCGGCGTGGACATCCGGCGCGGCCAGGAGGTGACGGAACTCCGGCAGTCCGCCGACTCGGTGACCCTGCGGCTGCGCTCCGCCGACGGCGAGTCCACGCTGCGCGGCTCGTACGTGGTGGCGGCGGACGGCGCCGGGAGCACCGTACGGTCGCTGGCCGGCATCGGCTTCCCGGGCAGCGGCTGGACCGTGTCGGGCATCGTGGGCGACGTGGAGGCCGACTTCTCCGAGCTGGCCGTCAACCATCTGGGGGCCCACTACACCGCCTCCGGCGGGGTGTACTCGGGCGCGCCCGCCGGCCCGGGAGTCCTGAGGGTGATCACCACCCTCTTCGGCGACGAGCCGGCCGCCGGCGCGGGGCCGGTGGCGGCGGAGGAGCTCCAGGGCGAGATCGAGGCGCTCACCGGCCATCGGCTGCCCGCCCGCGAGGTGGCGTGGGCCGAGCGGTTCACCAGCGTCAGCGGCAACGCGGAGCGCTACCGGGCCGGTCGGGTGTTCCTCGCCGGCGACGCCGCGCACTCCTTCTACCCCCTCGGCGGTCTCCGGCTGAGCACCTGCCTGCAGGACGCGGTCAACCTCGGCTGGAAGCTCGCCGCGGACCTCGCCGGCTGGGCGCCGCCGGGGCTCCTCGACACGTACCACGCGGAGCGGCACCCGGAGGGCGAGCGGGCCCGGCTCGCGCTCGACGCCCAGTTGGCCCTGATGCACCCGGCGGCCCGGGCGGCCGGTGCGCGCTCCCTCGTCGCGGAACTCGCCCGCTTCCAGGACGTCAACCGGTACCTGGTGGAGCTGGTGACCGGCGTCGACCTCCGCTACCGCCTGGGCGGCCCGTCCGCGGACCACGAACTGGGCGGCCGGGTCCCCGCGGCCGCGCCGCTGCTGCACGACGGCCGTGGACTGCTGCTCCTCGCGGAGGGCGGCTCCGGCGGCGCGTTCGCGAGTACGGCCGCGGGCTGGGCCGACCGGGTCGGCATCGCGGCCGTCCCGGAGGACGCGGGGACCGGTTCCGTCCTCCTGCGTCCGGACGGGCACGTCGTCTGGGCCGAGGGTTCGGGCGAGCTGGAGACCGCGCTGAAGGAGTGGTTCGGCGCGCCGCGGTGAGTGCCGCGACGGAGACGACGAAGCGCCCGCGGGAGGGAACCGCGGGCGCTTCGCCGTGTGGGGGGACCGTCGGGCCGGGAGGGGCCGGCCACAGGGGCGGTGGGTGGACGGGGCGGTCAGACCAGTTCGAGCGCGAAGCCCGCCTTGAGCCACTTGCTGGACTCCACGGAGATTCCGAGGACCCGGTCACCGGGGGCCAACTGCGGCAGTACTTCCTCCAGTTGGAAGAACGGCATCGCGTTGCCCGTGTTGGCGATGGTGTCGACGAGGGTGATCTCCTCCGCCAGCGGAATGTCCAGGCCCTCGACGATCCGCCGCGTCATGCGCCCGGAGAGCTGGGGCGGCAGCAGGTAGTCGACCTGCGCGGCCGTCCAGCCCAGGTCGCCGAGGAGCTCTTCGGCGATCTCCCGGGACATCACGGGGACGGACTCCTCGATCGCCTTGTAGTCCTCCTTGATGTGGGCCCGGTCCGCGTCCGCGCGGTCGAGAGCCCCGGTCCACTCGACGATCTGCCCGGGCTCGCGGTTCAAGCCGGTCAGCCGGTTGAGCACCCGGCGGATCACCGGCGCGCCGGCGACCGGCTCCGCGCTCAGGACGGCCGCTCCGGCGCCGTCGCCGAACAGGACGAAGTTGACCAGCTCGGCCGAGTCGAGCTTCGCCAGGTCGACGCCGGGGTCGTAGTGGCGCGAGCACAGCTCCCCGCCGATCACCAGGGCCGTACGGTGGCCGCCGGCCCGCAGCATCTGCCGGCCGACGTCGAGCGCCTGGAACGCGCCCGCGCAGCCCGACTGCAGCTGGTAGGTCGGCACTCCGTCGATGCCGAGCCGGTCCGCGACGATGTTGACGGTCGCGGGCATCAGCTGGTCGGGGGTGGCGGTGCCGAGGACGACGAGGTCGATGTCCCCGGCACCGACGCCCGCACCCTCCAGGGCGCGCGCGGCGGCCCGGGTGGCCAGATCGGCGAGCGTGGACCGGAGCTTCCCGGTGCTCAGATCCACCGACAGATGCCGGGCCCGCGTGCCGACGAACGCGTCGACCCACTGCTCCCAGATCGGGTCCATGCCGAAGTGGCGGGCCAGGTCCGCGTTGTCCAGGGGATCGCCGGGCAGCGCGGTTCCGACCGACAGGATGTGGATTTCCGAGGCTTCCATTCCGCCACTCTCGGCCGCCCGGCTGACGCCCGGCTAAAGAGCACCTTAGGGCCCGTTCCCCCGCTCTCCCGGGCTTCCGCGCGGCCACCGGTCCGCGACCGGGTGCGGCTTTAGGTCTCGCTAAGCAACCCGCAAGCCGCGTCGGCGACGTTGCCGAGCATCACCGCTGGCATACGAGGGACGGGTTCATGGCCAACGAAGCGAAACTCCGGGACTACCTCAAGCGGGTCACGACCGACCTGCAGCAGACCCGGCAGAGGCTGACCGACGCCGAGGCCGCGGCGCACGAGCCGATCGCGATCGTCGGTATCGGCTGCCGGTTCCCGGCCGATGTGCGCAGTCCCGAGGACCTGTGGCGGCTGCTCTCCGCCGGCGGCGACGCGATCACGGACTTCCCCGAGGGCCGCGGCTGGGACCTCGACCGGCTCCACGCGCCGGACCCGGAGTCCGACGCCCCCGCCACCACGTATGTCGCCAAGGGCGGCTTCCTGCACGACGCGGACCGGTTCGACGCCGAGTTCTTCGGGATCAGCCCCCGCGAGGCCGAGGCGATGGAGCCTCAGCAGCGGGTGCTCCTGGAGACCGCGTGGGAGGCCCTGGAGCGTTCCGGGATCTCCCCGGACACGCTGCGCGGCAGCGACACCGGGGTGTTCGTCGGCGCCATCGCCCAGGACTACGCGCGCCCCGAGGAGGTACGCCCCGAGCTGGAGGGCTATCTCGTCACCAACACCACCAGCGTGGTCTCCGGACGGATCGCGTACTCGCTCGGTCTGGAGGGCCCGGCGCTCACCATCGACACCGCCTGCTCGGCCTCGCTGGTCGCCCTGCACCTGGCCGCCCAGTCGCTGCGCCAGGGCGAGTGCTCGCTGGCGCTGGCGGGCGGGGCCACGATCATGTCGTCCCCGGTGCTGTTCACGGAGTTCAGCCGGCAGCGCGGGCTCGCCGCCGACGGACGCTGCAAGGCGTTCGCCGCCGGGGCCGACGGCACCGGCTTCAGCGAGGGCGCCGCGCTCCTCGTCCTGGAGCGGCTGTCGGACGCTCGGCGCAACGGCCACCCGGTGGTGGCGGTGATCCGCGGCACGGCGGCGAACCAGGACGGCGCCAGCAACGGTCTGACCGCGCCCAACGGCCTGGCGCAGGAGGCGGTCATCCGACAGGCCCTGGCCAACGCCCGACTGACGGCCGACCAGGTCGACGCGGTCGAGGCTCACGGCACGGGCACGACCCTGGGCGACCCGATCGAGGCGCAGGCCCTGATCAACACCTATGGCCAGGGCCGGGGCGCCGACGAGCCGGTGTGGCTCGGCTCGATCAAGTCCAACATCGGTCACACGCAGGCCGCGGCCGGCGTCGCCGGCGTCATCAAGATGGCTCTGGCGATGCGCCACGGAGTGCTGCCGCGGACCCTCCATGTCGACCGGCCGTCCGATCACGTCGACTGGGAGGACGGGGCGCTGCGGCTGCTCGAAGAGGAGCGGCCCTGGACGACGGCGGACGACCGGCCGCGCCGCGCGGGCGTCTCCTCCTTCGGCATCAGCGGCACGAACGCGCACGTCGTCATCGAGCAGGCCCCGGCCGACCACGAACCGGAAGCCCCCGAACTCCCTGCCCTGCCCTGGCTGTTGTCGGCGAGGAGCGACGAGGCGCTGCGCGAGCAGGCACGCAGGCTCCACACGTACGCCGTCGAGCACCCGGACGTTCCGACGGAGCGGGTCGCGGCCTCGCTGGCCGCCCGTACCCGCTTCGACCACCGAGCCGTCCTCGACTCCGCCGACCCCGATGCCCTCCTCACCGGCCTCGCGGCGCTCGCCGAAGGCGCCGAAGCTCCCGGCGTGACCGCGGGCACCGTGACGCCCGGCAAGACGGCCTTCCTCTTCACGGGCCAGGGCAGCCAGCGACTCGGCATGGGCCGCGAACTCTACGAGACCCACCCGGTCTTCGCCGCAGCCTTCGACGAGATCACCGCCCTCTTCGACCCGCTCCTGGACCGCCCGCTGCGCTCGGTCATGTGGGGGCAGGACGCGGAGCTCCTGAACCGGACCGAGTACACGCAGGCCGCGCTGTTCACGCTCCAGACCGCGCTCCACCGCACCCTGGAGCACGACGGCCTCACCCCCGACGCGCTGATCGGCCACTCGATCGGCGAGATCGCCGCCGCCCATGCCGCCGGGGTCCTCGACCTCGCCGACGCGGTGACCCTGGTCGCCGCGCGGGGCCGGCTCATGCAGTCCGCCCGCTCCGACGGCGGGATGCTGGCGGTGCAGGCGACCGAGGAGGAGGTCCGCTCCTTCCTCGCCGGCTTCGACGGCAGGCTGACGATCGCCGCGCTCAACGGCCCGCGCGCGACGGTCCTTTCGGGCGACGACGACGCCGTCGCCGAGGCGGCCGCGCACTGGACCGGTCTCGGCCGCCGCGCCAAGCGCCTGACCGTCAGCCACGCCTTCCACTCGGCCCATATGGACGGCGTCCTCGACGACTTCCGCCAGGCCATCGGCGAACTGACCTTCCGTACGCCGACGATCCCGGTCGTGTCCAACGTCACCGGACGACCCGCCACCGGCGACGACCTCGTCACCCCCGCCTACTGGGCGGAACACATCCGCGGAGCCGTCCGCTTCCACCCGGGCGTCCAGCACCTCGAAGCGAGCGGCGTCACCCGCTACCTGGAACTGGGCCCCGACGCCACCCTGACCACGCTCGCGCAGGACACCCTCACCCAGCCCGCGACCCTGGCGGCGACCCTGCGGGGCAAGGTCTCCGAGGCCGACACCCTCGCCGGGGCGCTGGCGCGTCTGCACACCGGCGGCCACACCCCCACGGCGTGGCGGCCCGCCCACACCCCCGCCCACCCGGACGACCTGCCGACCTACCCCTTCCGGCAGGACCACTTCTGGGTCGAGCGGACCGGCGCCGGCGCCTCCGACGTGACCTCCGCCGGGCTCGTCTCCGCCGGGCACCCGTTCCTGGGCGCCCTGGTGACCCTCGCCGACACCGACCAGCTGGTCCTCACCGGCCGGATCTCCCTGCGCACCCACCCCTGGCTCGCCGACCACACCATCTCCGGCACGACCCTCCTGCCGGGCACGGCCTTCATCGACCTCGCCCTGCACGCCGCGAGCCACACCGACACCCCCACCGTCGAGGAACTCACCCTCGAAGCCCCGCTGATCCTCGGCGAGCGCGGCTCGGTGGACCTCCAGCTCGTCGTCGACGCCGCAGGGCCCGACCGCCGCGCGTTCACGATCCACGCGCGCGGTGACGAGGCCGAGTCCTGGACCCGGCACGCCTCGGGCACCCTGACCGCCGCCACCACGGCCCCCGAGGCCCTCCCCTGGCCGCCGCCCGGCGAACCCGTCGACCTCACCGGCCTCTACGAGGACCTCCGCACCCACGGCTACGCCTACGGCCCGACGTTCCAGGGCCTCACGGCGGCCTGGCGCGACGGCGACGACCTGTACGCCGAGATCGCCCTGCCCGAGGAGACCGACCCCCTCGGTCACCCGGTCCACCCCGCCCTCCTCGACGCCGCGCTGCACCCGCTGCTGCTCGATCTCGTGGGAGGCGCGCCCGACTCGGTCCGGCTGCCCTTCAGCTGGTCGGACGTCGCCCTGCACGCCACCGGCGCCGGCCGGTTGCGGGTCCGCCTGACCCGCTCCGGCGCCGACACGATCGCGCTGACCGCGACCGACCCCGAGGGCGACGCGGTCGTGACCGTCGGCTCCCTCCTGATCCGCCCCGCCGACCTCGCCTCGGCGTCCACCTCCTCCGGCGACCGGTCCCACGCCCTGTTCCGGGTGGACTGGCGACCCGTTCCCGGCGCGGCCGACAGCCGGACCGAGACGGCCCCGCCCGTCCGTGCGGTCGTGGGCCCGGACGTCATCGGAGTCACCGCGGCCCTGGGCGAGGGCGTGGTGTGCCACGCCGACCTCGACGCGCTGGCCGCCGCCGACGGCCCGGTGCCCGCCGAGGTGCTGCTGCCGTTCACGCCGGGACGCCCGTCCAAGGGCACGTACAACCCGGTGGAGATCGCGCGCGAGGCGCCGCACCGCATGCTGGGGCTGATCCAGCGCTGGCTGGCGGACGAGCGGTTCGCCGACTCCCGCCTCGTCGTGATCACCCGCAACGCGGTCTCCACCCGCTACGACGAGCCGATCCGGGACCAGAGCCTGGCCGTGTGGGGGCTGGTCCGCTCCGCGCAGACCGAGCACCCCGGCCGCTTCCTGCTCATCGACGTGGATCGCGAGGAGGGTTCGCAACGGGCCCTCGGTGCGGCGCTGGAGGCGGCCGACGAGACCCAGCTCGCGATCCGCCGCGGCGCCGTCCTCGCGGCCCGGCTGAGCGCCGCCGCGCCCGAGGGACGGCTCTCCGTTCCGGCGGACTCGCCCGGCTGGCGGCTCGGTTCGACCGCGAAGGGGACCCTGGAGAACCTGGCTCTGCTGCCCGCCGAGGCCCCCGACGCGCCGCTCGCGCCGGGTCAGGTGCGGGTCGCCGTCCGGGCCGCCGGCCTGAACTTCCGCGACGTCCTGATCACCCTGGGCCAGTACCCCGGCGAGGCGCCGATCGCCAGCGAGGGCGCCGGATACGTCCTGGAGACGGGCCCCGGGGTCACCTCGCCGGCCGTCGGCGACCGGGTGATGGGCCTGTTCACCGAGGGTGCGGCGGGACCCGTCGCCGTCACCGACCACCGGCTGCTGACCGGGGTCCCGCGCGGCTGGTCGTTCGCTCAGGCCGCCGCCGCCCCCGTGGTCTTCCTGACCGCCCTGTACGCGCTGACCGACCTGGCGGACGCCCGCGCCGGGCAGACCGCGCTGATCCACGCCGCCGCAGGCGGTGTCGGCATGGCCGCGACGCAGATCGCCCGCGACCGCGGTCTCGAGGTGTACGGCACGGCCTCCCCCGCCAAGTGGGACGCGCTGCGCTACCAGGGCTTCGACGACGCCCATCTGGCGAACTCCCGCACGCTCGACTTCGAGCGGGAGATCCTCGCCGCCACCGACGGCCGGGGCGTGGACGTGGTCCTCGACGCCCTCGTCGGCGACTACGTCGACGCGTCGCTGCGGCTGCTGCCGCGCGGTGGCCGGTTCATCGAGATGGGCAAGGCGGACATCCGCGATCCCGAGCGGGTCGCCGAGGCGCACCCGGGCGTCGTCTACCGGTCGTTCGATCTCATGGAGGCCGGTCCCGACCGCATCCAGGAGATGCTGACCGAGCTGCGGGCCCGCTTCGAGGCCGGCCGGCTGGCTCCGCCGCCAGTGGAGGCGTGGGACATCCACCGGGCGCAGGACGCGTTCCGGTACCTGGGCCAGGCCCGGCACGTCGGCAAGGTCGTGCTGACCCTGCCGCGCGCCCTCGACCCCGACGGCACGGTGCTCGTGACCGGCGGCACCGGCACCCTCGGGCGGCACTTCGCCCGCCATCTGGTCGCGCGGCACGGTGTGCGTCACCTGCTGCTCACGAGCCGTCGCGGCCCCGAGGCCCCGGGTGCGGACGAGCTGGTCGCCGAGCTCGCGGCGCTGGGCGCCCGCGCCACCGTGGTCGCCTGCGACACGGGCGACGCGGCGGACGTACGACGGCTGGTCGCGGCGGTCGAGCGCGAGCACCCGCTGACGGCCGTCGTGCACACGGCCGGTGTGCTGGACGACGGCACCATCGAGTCGATGACGCCGGAGCGGCTCGACACGGTCGCGCGGCCCAAGCAGGACGCCGCCTGGCATCTGACGGACGCCGTGCGCCATCTGGACCTGGCCGCCTTCGTGGTGTTCTCCTCGTTCGCCGGGATCGTCGGCAACGCGGGTCAGTCCAACTACGCGGCCACCAACTCCTTCCTGGACGGCCTCACCGCGTACCACCGTGCCAACGGCCTGCCCGGTGTCTCCCTCGCCTGGGGACTCTGGGGCGGCGAGGACGACGCGGCGGCCGGCGGCATGGCCGGAGCGCTCGGGGACGGCGACCGCGCCCGGCTGGCGGGCGCGGGCTTCGCGCCGATCGACCCCGCACGCGGCCTCGCCCTCTTCGACGAGGCGCTCACCTGCGACGAGCCCCTGCTCGTCCCGCTCCGCCTGGATCTGCCCGCGCTGCGGGCCCGCGCCGAGGCCGGCGCCCTGCCGCCGCTGCTGCGCGGCCTGGTCCGGCCGCGGACCTCCCGCCACGGCGGCCGGGTCGACC
>NZ_JBHTTQ010000094.1:0-28672 GCF_042794475.1 Streptomyces sp. NPDC056527 | reverse complement strand
GGACACCCCTTGGCCCGGCCCGCGCCGGCCGGGGACCGACGGTCTTCGACCGGATCGTCGAGATCATCGAGGACCAAGTCCCCGGAGCGCCGGTGCCGAGCTGATCCTCAGTCGAGGAACTCCCCGTCGCGGGCCACGACGACTCCGCCGTGCACGACCATGTCGCGCCGCGGCATGTCCACCACGACCTGGGGCAGGCACTCGCCCCGCACGAGGACGAAGTCGGCCGGGGCGCCGGGCTCCAGGTCCGCATGGGCGAGGCCCATGACGTCGGCGCCACCGTGGGCCGCGACGCGGTAACAGTTCGTCAGCTCCTCGTCGAGGCGTACGTCCGTCACCCAGCCGAGCAGATGCGCGCGGTGCAGCATGTCGGCGTTGCCGAACGGGCTCCAGGAGTCGCGCACACCGTCGGAGCCGAGCCCGACCCGCACCCCGTGCTCGCGCAGTCGGGCGATCGGCAGCACGAGGGAGTCGGACGGCGCCACCGTGGTGAGGGCGATGTCCTGGTCGCCCAGGTCGGCGGCGAGAGCGCCGAGTTCGCCGTCGGACAGGCCGGGCAGGCAGAAGACATGGCTGACGGTGACCTTGCCGGCCAGGGACAGGGCGCGCGTGCGGTCGATGATGCCGCGCATGGCCTTGATCCCCTTCTCGCCACGGTCGTGCAGATGGATGTCCACACCGATGCCGTGCCGGTCCGCGATGCCGAAGACGAGATCGAGCTGCTCGTCGAGCGCGTCGTCGAAACCGATCGGGTCGATGCCGCCGATCATGTCGATGGCGCCCGTGCGCGCCGCCTCCTCCAGCAACTCGGCGGTGCCCGGCGTGCGGACGACGCCGTGCTGCGGGAACGCCACGATCTGCACGTCGAGGGCGTGGCGCAGTCGCTGCCGGGCCTCGGCGACGCCCTCGACACCCGCGAGGCCGTAGGCCGGAGCCACGTCGGCGTGGGCGCGCATCGCCCGCGTGCCGCGGGCGACGGCGTGGGCCATCAGCCCGTACGCGCGCTCCGCGACGGGGCGGCGCTGGCTGCGGAACAGCTCCACGTCCTGGGCGACGTAATCGGCGATGCCGCTCGCCGGCTTGCGGGACACCCAGGAGCCGCCCCAGGTCGTCTTGTCGGGGTGGATGTGCGCGTCCACGAGCGAGGGGAGCGCGATCCGGCCGCCGCCGTCGACGACGTTGGCGCCGCGCGGCGCCGGGCCGTCGAAGACACGGCCGTCGACGACCACGAGGTCCGTCGGCTTCGCCGCGCCGAACGGGCGCACGTTGCGGAAGACCACGGCCTTGTCGTGGCGTCCCTTCGCGCCGGGCGTGGTCGCCGCCGCCGCCGACGCCGAGGCTTCGGCGGTGACGGTCGCGGCCTCGGCGGGGGTGCCGACGGCCCATGTGGCGGTGGTGCTCGCCAGGGCGGCGGCACCGGCCAGCATCGTGCGACGGGAGGGCGCGCTGGGGGCGGACGAGGAGGGCTGCATGGGGACTCCTTCGAGGGATGGTGCGGGGGAGGGGGTTCGGTGGTGTCGACGGGGAGCGGTCGTCGCGGGCGGGCGGGGTACTGCCGGCGACCCTGCGGCGGTTGGGACGGGGCCGGTGTGCGGGTGTTCGGCTCGGATGCACGGGTCACGGCACGGCGGTCACGGACATCGTGCGAGCGCTCGGCCCCTGCGTACGGGCCAACGCGCGGACGCGGCGGCCGCATGGCCCGGCACCCGGCACGTCGGGCCCCGGCACCCGGCACGCCGTGCCCGGCACACGGCAGGCCGAGGCATCCGCGCCGCCGCGGCGGGTCGCTTTGCCGTGCAGCGCACTGCCGCTGTGTCGGGTCGCGCCGCTGTGTCGGGTCGCGCCGCCGTGTCGGGGCGGCGTACACTGTCCGCGTGCCGGGCCGCGTCCGCCGCGCCGGGCCGCGCTGTCGTGCAGGCCACCGTGTCGGGTCGCGCTGACGCGCAGTGCCGTGTCGTGCCGCCACGCCCGGTCGCGCCCAGCCGTGTCGGGTCGCGCCGCCGTGCACTGCCACCGCTTGGGGTCGCGCCCGCCGCGCCGTTCGGCCGGAGTGCGGGTCGCGGTCCGGCAGGACTTCGGCGCGCCGCTCTTCGGGGTCAGGCCGGGATGCCCGCCCGTACGACTCGGACCGGCCGCATCAGCGTCGTGATGTCGGTCAGCGGGTCGCCTTCCAGGAGGAGCGCGTCGCCCGCGAAGCCGCGAGCCAGGCGGCCCACGGTGCGTTCGTGACCGAGGAGGCGCGCGGCGCCGGTGGTGGCGGTGCGGATCGCGTCGAGCGCGGGCAGCCCGGCCGCCCGCATCAGCTCCACCTCGCGGCCGATCGGGCGCACGGTGCCGCCCGATGAGTCGGTCCCGGCGGCGAGCGGGACGCCCAGTTCGTGTGCGGCGAGGACGGCCCGCTTGAGGACGGGGAGGTACGCGCGCCCGCGTTCGGCGAGGACCGGGTTCGTGGACTCGGCCAGGCCGGCGATGGCCGTCAGCGTGGGCGTGAAGTACGTCCCCCGGCGCCGCATCTCGCGCAGCGTGCGCTCGCCGACGAACGCGCCGTGCTCCAGGGAGCGGATGCCGGCCGTGACGGCGTCGTGGCAGCCCTGCTCGCTGTAGCTGTGGCACAGCACGCCCTTGCCGCGCCGTCGGGCCGCCGCCACGATCTCGGCGAGTTGGTCGTGTGAGTACACCTGGGCGAGCGGGTCCTGCTCGGGGAGCCCGGCGCGCTCGTTGACACGCGTCTTGATGACGTCCGCGCCGCGGTCCAGGTTCACCTCGACGACACGGCGCAGCGCCTCGGCGGATCGCACGCCTTCCTTGAGGCGTACGAGCGGAGTGAGTTCGGGGTCGGCGAGCAGGCTGTCGCCGAGATCCGGGGTGACGAAGACTCCGGCGGCGGTCAGCCGGGGCGCGAGGGCGGGGCTGTGCCGGGCGAGGTCGCGGACGGCGATGTCCTGGTAGAAGGAGGTCGATCCGCTGCGCGCGCTGGTCGCGCCCTTGAGGACGGCGGCGCGGGCCTCGGCGGCGGTGCTGAGGTGGATGTGCGCGTCGACGAGGCCCGGCAGGATCCAGCGGCCGTGGGCGTCGAGGACCTCGGCGTCCCGCGGCACGGTGACCCGGCCCGGGCGGCCGACGGCGCGCACGGTCCCGTCCTCGATGACGACGACGGCGTCCTCGGTGACCTCGCCTGTGGCCGGGTCGAGGAGCGTGCCGCCCTCGATCACGAGGGTTCCGCCCCGAACCGCGGCGCCATCGCCGGCCCGGCGTGCGGCGGGCGAGTCCCCGTCCCGGTCGGCGGGGGCGGCCGCCGCGGAACCGGCCGCGGCCATGGTGCCGGCGAGCGCGGCCGCACCGGCGAGGACACCACGGCGGGTCAGCCTGCTGGGGGGCGGCGGCGTGGCTTCGACGCACATGGGAGCTCCTTGGGGAGTAGGAGGGGCGACTCCCGATTTTGTATACCAAGCGTGAGAGGCGGGGCAAGGGTGGAGCTCTCACGATGAGGTCGTGCCTGGAGAACTGGCAGGGTCGGTCGATGTGATGGACCGCCTACTCAGGCTTGGTATACAAAGACCTCAGTCGTCGTCGCCGAAGAGCGAGCGCAGCGCGACGGCCCTGCTGTCCCGCACGTGCAGGAGCGTGCTCGCCCCCGCGGCCTCCGTGTCACCGGCCGAGATGTGCCGGTACATCTCGGCGTGCTGGGCCCTCATGTGCGCGGGCTCCGCGCGCAGGCCGAACAGCAGACGCAGCTGCCAGCTCAGCTGCTCCATGGTGCGCGCGAGCAGCGGATTGCCCGAGAGTTCCACGACGCCCTCGTGGAACGCGGTGTGCGCGGCCACCTCGCGCGTCCCCTCGTCCGCCGCGGCCGCCGACTCGGCCTGCCGCAGCGTCGCCTCCAGGGCGGAGAGCCCTTCGGTGTGTCCCGCCGCAGCGGCCCGCGCCGCGAGGCGCGACGCCTGGACGGCGAGCGGTTCCCACACTTCGTACAGGTGCTCCACGTCTGCGCGCTCCAGCCGGCGGACGCGTACGCCGCTGTGCGGGAGCAGTTCGAGGAGCCCTTCGGCGACCAGCGCCCGCAGCGCCTCGCGTACCGGCACGCGGGACATGCCCAGCTCCTCGGCGACCTCGCGTTCCACGAGCCGGGCGCCCTGCGCGTACCGCCGGTCGACGATCCGCTGCAGCACGGCCTCGCGCGCTCGCGCGCTCAGCGAGGCCGTCGAGCCGGTCCTCCTGTCGTCCGCCACGTTCCCGGCCCTCCGTTCGGCGTATCCCGGGCGAGGATACGTCCGGCGACCCGCGAGGCACCGGGCTCTGCGGCGGGGGCAGGGTCGTCGCTGGAGGATCTTCCCCCGGGAGCAACGCGGAATGGAGAATTCCGTGCACAGATGACCACGCCGTGCTACAGTCGAGATCAGTTGCAGTTGTGGTTCCCATAGACTTCAAGTGCCTTTGACGATGATGAATCGTCGGGCACTTTTTGTATTTTCGGTGCTGTTTCCGGACGGGGAAATCATCGCGCGACGCCGGGATTCGCACAGTGCGGATTCCCGGGTAATGCCCCGAAGGAGATATGGCATGGCTACTGGCACCGTGAAGTGGTTCAACTCGGAAAAGGGTTTCGGCTTCATCGAGCAGGAGGGTGGCGGCCCGGACGTGTTCGCCCACTACTCCAACATCGCGACCTCCGGCTTCCGTGAGCTGCAGGAGGGCCAGAAGGTGACCTTCGACGTCACGCAGGGCCAGAAGGGCCCGCAGGCGGAGAACATCCTCCCCGCCTGACGTTTTACACGTCCGACGCAGCTGGGGTCCTCACCCGAGAGGGTGAGGACCCCGGCTCGTTGCGTTTCCGGCCGCCGTGCTCGATCTGCCCGGCCGCTTTCCACGACACCCCGGCCATTTCCCGGCACGAAGGTTCCATGCAAAGGTTTTCATGAGCAGCTCAGTCCGCCCGGACCACACCCGTCGTACCCCCGCGTCCAAGGACGAATTCGCGCAGCCGGTCAGCCACACACCGGCCCTTCCAGCCGTCGCGTCCTTCGACGAACTCGGCCTGCCCGCCGAGGTACGAGAGCTGCTCACCGCCCACGGCGTCGACACGCCCTTCCCGATCCAGGCCGCCACCCTGCCGAACGCCCTCGCCGGGCGTGACGTCCTGGGGCGGGGCCGCACCGGATCCGGCAAGACGCTCGCCTTCGGGCTTCCGCTGCTCGTCCGGACCGCCGGCCGCAGGGCCGAGGCGCGCAAGCCGCGGGCCCTCGTGCTCGTCCCCACCCGCGAGCTGGCCCAGCAGGTCACCGACGAGCTCACGCCGTACGCCCGGGCGCTGAAGCTGCGGATGGCCACCGTGGTCGGCGGCATGTCGATCGGGCGGCAGGCGACCGCGCTGCGCGACGGGGCCGAGGTCGTCGTCGCGACACCCGGACGCCTCATGGATCTCGTCGAGCGCAAGGACGCCCGCCTGGACCGGGTGGACATCACGGTCCTCGACGAAGCCGACCAGATGGCCGACATGGGCTTCATGGACCAGGTCACCGCACTGCTCGACCTCGTACGCGCCGACGGCCAGCGCATGCTGTTCTCCGCCACGCTCGACAAGAACGTCGACCTCCTGGTGCAGCGCTACCTCCACGACGCGGTGGTCCACTCGGTCGACCCCTCGGCCGCCGCCGTCGGGACCATGGAGCACCACGTCCTCCAGGTGCACGGCGCCGACAAGTACGCCACCGCCACCGAGATCGCCGCCCGCGACGGGCGCGTGATCATGTTCCTGGCCACCAAGGCCTCGGTCGACCGCTTCACCGCGCACCTGCTGGGCAGCGGCGTGCGGGCCGCCGCTCTGCACGGCGACAAGTCCCAGCCGCTGCGCACCCGCACCCTGGAGCGCTTCCGGAACGGCGACGTCACGGTCCTCGTGGCCACCAACGTCGCGGCGCGCGGCATCCACGTCGACGACCTCGACCTCGTCGTCAACGTCGATCCGCCCGCCGACCACAAGGACTACCTGCACCGGGGCGGGCGCACGGCGCGCGCCGGCGAGTCCGGCAGCGTGGTCACGCTGGTCCTGCCCGATCAGCGGCGCGACGTGGTCCGCCTCATGGCCGACGCGGGGCTCCGCCCGCAGGTCACCCAGGTCCGTTCCGGCGAGGCCGAACTCAGCCGGATCACCGGCGCCAAGGCCCCCTCCGGTGTCCCCGTGGCCGGGAGCGCGCCCAGCAGCGAAGGCCCCAAGCGCGGCGGCAAGCCCTTCCGTGGCATGGGCACCGTCCCCGGCAAGCCGGGCCGCGCCAAGAACGAGTCCCGGCGATCGGCCGAGGACCGCAAGATGGCCGAGGCCCGCAAGGCCGCCCGCGTCCGCCGCGGACGCTGAGGCCGCGGTCCCTGACGCCTCCGTCGCTCCTGGCGTCGGACTCCGACGCCGCGGACGCTCCTTCGGTCGTACCGGGCGTCAGTCGCACCGGTACGTGAACCGGGCCTCCGCGGTGTGCTCCGGGGTGGGCGAGACGATCACCAGCCTGGCCGTCGCCCGGTGCTCGCCCCGGCCGCGGAAGGTCCACAGCAGATGCAGGCGCGCCTGGGTCTGATGGCGGGCGAGCCGCTCCCGCAGCAGCCCGGACGTCGTGCCGTCGCTGCGCTCCCAGCGGTACGTCACCGTGCCCGGCCGGCCGTCGGTGTCCACCACCGCCACGATGTCCGCCGTACCGTCGCACGCGAGCGGCTGGGCAGGCGCGGTGACCGCCACGCCGCGCACGGCGACCGTGGGCCCCAGCCGCTGCCAGGCCAGGAAGGCCAGCACGGCCAGCAGCACGACACCGGCCAGGGCGTACCGACCCAGCCCGCGGCGGCGCGGGCGCCGGGGCGGTCCGCCGGGGACCTGCCCGGGCAGCGTGCCGTGCCAGATCTGCGCCGTCGTCGGACCGTCGCCGGCCTGTCGCCGGACGGCCGCGGTCACACCGGGACCGAAGCGCATGACCTCGCCCTCGACGCGGTCGGGCGGCACGTCCTCCACCGGTCGTTCGAACCACTGGCTGCCGAGCACCGTGGCGCTGTACTCGTCCGAGTCGTACGGACGCTGGCGTGGATCGCTCATGAGATCGTGCACCCCCGGGTGAGGATCTGCTGCGTGGAACCGCCGTTCGCTGCCGAGGGGTCGGTCGTCGCCCGCACACCCCAGTAGCAGCCCCCGCCCTGGAAGGAATGGGACAGCGTGAAGGTGTAGCGGGTCGCTCCGCTGCGCCGAAGGGTCTCGGAGCCGTCGGCGACGCCCGGCGCTCCCTTGGTGTCGCTCGTGAACCAGCCGATGAGGACCGTCACCGGGCCGGTCCCGTCCGTGACGACCTCGAACGTCGCCTGGGCGGTGGCCGGGCCGGTCTGCCGCAGTCCGGTGACGGACACCGACTTCACGCCGACCGGCCGCGTGGTCACGGGCGGGCTGGTCACCGGAGCCGTCGAGGGCGCTGTCGTGGTCGGAGCCGTCGTCGGTGTCACGGTCGCCGTCGCGGTCGGAGTGGCCGTCGGCGTCTCCGTCGGCGACGGCGGGGGAGTGGACGAAGGAGTCGATCCGGTGGACGCCGACGGCGTGGCGGCCGACGGTGTCGCCTCCGGAGACGGCGTCGCCGAAGGCGCGGCGGTCGGGGAGTCAGAAGCCCCCGGCAGCGTGCTCGTGGTGGCGAACGCCTCGGTCGTCGTACGGCCCGTCCCCTCGTCCCCGGCCCGCGCGGCGACGGCGGCCAGCAGGGCCAGGATCAGCGCCGCCGCACCGGCCGGCAGCACCTTCGGCCACAGCCGCGTCCCACGACCCCCGCTCGGCGGCAGGGTGGTCGTGTGGAGGGCGGTCGTGCCCGTGGCCTGCCCGCCGCCGTTCGAGGGGAGCAGTAGTGGGAGAAGGGCCGCGAGCGCGGCGAGTCGGCGCTGACCGCGCTCCTCCCAGTCGGGCCCGTAGGCGGCCGTGGCGACCGTCTCCAACTCGGTGACGAACGCCGCCGCGTTCGCCGGCCGCTGCTCCGGAGCCTTGGCCAGACCGCGCCGGATCAGAGGCCGCAACGGCTCCGGAGCGGCCGCGTCGGGGACGGGGGCGTCGAGGTGCTGGAGCGCCAGTTCGGCGATGTTCTGGCCGGTGAACGGCTTGTGACCGGTGAGGCATTCGTAGAAGGTCGCGGTCGCCGCGTACACATCGGCGGCGGGGGAGGCGGGCTCGCCGTTCCACTGCTCCGGAGCCATGTACGCCGGGGTGCCGGCGACACCGGGCCGACTGCCGCGGTCCGTCGCGATGCCGAAGTCGACGAGCTTCGACGAGCCGTCGGCCGCGACCAGGACGTTCTCGGGCTTGTAGTCGCGGTGCACGACCCCCGCCCGGTGCGCGGCGGCGAGACCCAGCAAGGAGCCCTTGAGCACCACGAGCGCCGCCTCGGGGCCGGTGGCGCCCTCCCGGGCCAGCAGCGCGCGCAGGGCGAGCCCGTCGACCAGCTCCATGACGATGGCCGCGCCGCGCGGAGCCTCCACGTACTCGTACAGGCCCACGACGTACGGCGAGTCGAGGCCGCCGAGCAGGCGCGCCTCCGCCCGGAAGCCCCGGATGAACGCGGCGTCCGTCCGCAGGCGTTCGCCGAGGTACTTCACGGCCACCGGCACACCGGTCGCGTCATGAACGGCGAGGACCACCCGCCCGCTGCCGCCCGATCCCAGTTCCCGGTACTCCGTGTACCCGGGGACCACCCAAGCGTCCATTCCGCCCCCCTTCCTCCCTCATGGGGACAGATTCCGGCCACGGCCGGTTCCCGGGAAGGGCGCACGGGCGGCGCATGGACTTCTCGTACGACTCCATGGACTCTTCGTTCACGGCACTCGGCCGCGCACCGCCGGACCCTACGGTATTCCCGGCCGTGGGGACGCCCGCCGTGTTCCGCGTTCATGTCCTGTACCGCGCCCCCACGCGTCGACGACACGTCCCCGTCCCCTCACCCACTGATCTTGGGCTCGCTCGGACCACCGCCCCCCCCGGAATCCATCAGAGGTGCTCAGACCCATGACGGAACTCAATCGGCGCCGCTTTCTCCAGATAGCCGGCGCCACCGCCGGCTTCTCCGCCCTCGGCAGCAGCATCGCCCGGGCCGCCGCCATTCCCGCCGCCCGCGCGAGCGGGACCCTCGCCGACGTCGAGCACATCGTCGTGCTGATGCAGGAGAACCGCTCGTTCGACCACTATTTCGGCGCGCTGAACGGCGTCCGCGGCTTCGGCGACCCCCGCCCGATCACCCTGCCCAGCGGCAAGTCGGTCTGGCACCAGCAGGACGGGTCCAAGACCGTGCTGCCGTACCACCCGACGGCCGACGACCTCGGGATGCAGTTCATCGCCGGGCTCAACCACGACTGGGCGGGCGGCCACCGGGCGTTCAACAACGGCAAGTACGACCAGTGGATCCCCGCCAAGTCCGCGGGCACCATGGCGTACCTGAACCGGAACGACATCCCGTTCCACTACGCGCTCGCCGACGCGTTCACCGTCTGCGACGCCTACCACTGCTCGTTCATCGGGGCCACCGACCCGAACCGCTACTACATGTGGACCGGTCACACCGGCAACGACCGCACCGGCGGCGGCCCCGTCCTCGGCAACGAGGAGGCCGGATACAGCTGGAAGACGTACCCCGAGCGGCTCGAACAGGCGGGGATCTCCTGGAAGATCTACCAGGACATCGGCGACGGTCTGAACGCGGCCGGCCACTGGGGCTGGATCAACGACGCCTACCGCGGAAACTACGGCGACAACTCGCTGCTCTACTTCAACCAGTACCGCAACGCCCAGCCGGGCGACCCGCTGTACGACAAGGCGCGCACCGGCACCGACGTCAAGAACGGGGGCGGATTCTTCGACATCCTGCGCGCGGACGTCGCCGCGAACCGGCTTCCGAAGATCTCCTGGATCGCCGCGCCGGAGGCCTTCACGGAGCACCCCAACTTCCCCTCCAACTACGGCGCCTGGTACATCTCCCAGGTGCTCGACGCGCTCACCTCCAACCCGGAGGTGTGGAGCAGGACGGCGCTGTTCATCACGTACGACGAGAACGACGGCTACTTCGACCACGTCGTCCCGCCCTATCCGCCGGCCTCCGCCGCCCAGGGGCGCTCCACCGTCGACACCTCCCTCGACTGGTTCACCGGCAACGCCGGCTACGCCGCCGGCGCCTACGGTCTGGGCCAGCGCGTCCCGATGCTCGTCGTCTCGCCCTGGAGCAAGGGCGGTTACGTCTGTTCCGAGGTCCTCGACCACACGTCGATCATCCGGTTCATGGAGCGCCGCTTCGGGGTGCAGGAGCCCCAGATCTCGCCCTGGCGGAGGGCCGTCTGCGGCGACCTCACCTCGGCCTTCGACTTCTCGCTCGAGGACACCGCGCCGACCGAACTGCCCGACACCTCGGCCTACGAGCCGCCGGACAAGGAGCGGCACCCCAGCTATGTGCCGAAGCCGCCGACCAAGCCGGTCCTGCCCGTCCAGGAGGCAGGGGCACGCCCGATCAGGCCGCTGCCGTACGAGCTGTACGTCGACGGCTCGGCCACCCCGTCCACCGGCCGCTACACCCTGACCTTCGGCGCGGGCGCCAAGGCCGGGGCCCACTTCTACATCACCGCGCCGAACCGCACCGACGGGCCGTGGACGTACACCACGAGGGCGGGCACGAGCCTGCCGGACACCTGGAACACGTCGTACTCCGCGGGGACGTACGACCTCACCGCCACCGGCCCGCAGGGGTTCCTGCGCCGCTTCCGGGGACCCGGCACGACGGCCGGCCCCGAGGTGACGGCCCGTCATGACGGTGTCGGCGGCAACCTGGTGCTGACGATGAAGAACGCGGGCGCCGCGGGCGTCACCCTCACCGTCACCAACGCCCCGGCCTACGGGGGACAGTCGCGGACCTTCACGGTGGCCCCGGGCGCCACCGTGACGCACGCCGTGGACCTGGGCGGCAGCGGGCGCTGGTACGACGTGTCGGTCGTCTCCAGCGGCGACAGCACCTTCCTGCGCCGCTTCGCCGGCCATGTGGAGACCGGTGCCCCCGGCGTCAGCGACCCCGGCATCATCACGGGCTAGCACGGGAGAGGGGCGGTGCGGTGGGCCGGACGGTGCGGCGGGTCAGACGGTGACGACCCGCACGCCCGCGTCCGTCAACTCCCGCACCGCCTCCACCGGGATCGCCTCGTCCGTCACCAGGACGTCCACCCGGTCGATCCCGCAGATCCTGGCGAAGGCCCGCCTGCCGAGCTTCGAGGAGTCGGCGGCCACGACGACCCGGCTCGCCCGCTCGGCGAAGAGACGGCTGATCCCGGCCTCGTCCTCGTGATGCGCCATGAGCCCGAGCCGCGGGTCGATGCCGTCGACACCGAGGACGACCACGTCGAGCACGACCTCGTCCAGCACCCCGGCGGCCAGCGGGCCGACCAGTTCGTACGTCTGCGAGCGGGCCACGCCCCCGGACACCACGATCTTGATCTGCGGCCGGACGGCGAGCTCGCCCGCGATGTTGAGCGCGTTGGTGACCACGGTCAGGGCCGGAGTGCCGACCGTCTCCCGTGCGCCACCGCCCGCGAAGCGCAGGGCCAGGGAGCGGGCCACCTCGGTCGTCGTCGTCCCGCCGTTGAGGCCCACGACCTCCCCCTCGTGGACGAGGTCCGCCACGGCCGCGGCGATCCGCTGCTTCTCCGAGGCATGCCGGGAGGACTTGTAGCGCAGCGGAAGCTCGTACGACACCCCTTGCGGGACCGCGCCGCCGCGGGTACGGACGAGGAGTCGCTGCTCGGCGAGCTCGTCCAGGTCCCGGCGGATCGTGGCCGGGGAGACATCGAGCGTCGCCGCGGCGTCCTCGACCTCCAGCCTGCCGGTGGCGGCGAGGAGTTCGAGGAGCGTGTTCCACCGCTCGTGCTTCGACATGATCGCGATTTTAACCCGAACGGCCGTGGGATCCCTGGACCCGAGGCTTGGACTGATGGATACTTCGCACAGAACAGGTGCTCGAAGTTGCTTGAAAGTATGGTGTTACGAGCAAGAGTGAGCATCACACGCCAGTGAAGGAGCCGCACGTGCCCACCTCGGGACTCTCCCCCTCCCGCACCGCCGTCGAAATCGCCTCCCAGCCCGCGTCCTGGCGCAAGGCCGCCGAGACCCTTCCCCAGCACCGTGCCGCCCTCCCGGTGCGCGGCGAACGCGTCGCGGTGGTCGGCTGCGGCACCTCCTGGTTCATCGCACAGGCCTATGCCCAGCTCCGCGAGAGCGGGGGCCACGGCGAGACCGACGCCTTCGCCGCCTCCGAGTTCCCCCTCGGGCGCCGCTACGACCGGATCCTGGCGATCACCCGCTCCGGCACCACGACCGAGGTCCTCGACCTGCTGAACCGCGTCAAGGGCAGCGTCGCCACCGGCGCCCTCACCGCGGACCCCGAGACCCCCGTCATGGCGGCCGCCGACGCCGTGGCCGTACTCGACTTCGCCGACGAGGAGTCGGTGGTGCAGACCCGCTTCGCCACCACCGCCCTCGCCCTGCTCCGCGCCCACCTGGAGGCCGAGGACGCCCTGCCGGCCGGGGTCCGGACGGTGGAGCGGGCGGCCAAGGACGCCGAGCGGGCCGTCGCCGAACCCCTCGCCGCCGAGATCACCGGCGCCGAGCAGTACACCTTCCTCGGCACCGGCTGGACCTACGGCCTCGCCCTCGAAGCCGGACTGAAGATGCGCGAGGCCGCGGGCGCCTGGACCGAGGCGTACCCCGCCATGGAGTACCGCCACGGCCCCATCAGCATCACCGCGCCCGGTCGGGTGGCCTGGTCCTTCGGCCCCGTCCCCACCGGGCTCGCCGACGACGTCGACCGCGTGGGCGGCACCCTCGTCGCCGAGTCGGGCGACGCCGACGACCACCTCGACCCGATGGCCGACCTGATCCGGGCGCAGCGACTCGCCGTCCTGCTCGCCGAGGTACAGGGCCAGGACCCGGACCGGCCGCGCAACCTCACCCGGTCCGTCGTCCTCACCACCGATGGGACGGAGCGGGCCTGATGCCACTGACCACCACCGACGAGATCGTCCTCGGCGCGCGGGAACGGAACGCCGGCGCAGGGGCGTTCAACGTGATCCAGATCGAGCACGCGCAGGCCATCGTGGCCGGGGCCGAGGCGGCGGGACTCCCCGTGATCCTCCAGATCAGCGAGAACACGGCGCGCTACCACGGCTCGCTGGAACCGATCGGGCTCGCCGCCCTCGCCATCGCCCGCCGGGCCGCCGTCCCGGTCTCCGTCCACCTCGACCACGCCGAATCGCCCGAGCTCGTGCGCGAGGCGGTCGACCTCGGCTTCGGCTCCGTCATGTTCGACGCGTCCACCCTCCCGTACGAGGAGAACGTGGCCGCCACCCGCGAGATGACGGACTACTGCCATCGCCACGAGGTCTGGGTGGAGGCCGAGCTGGGCGAGGTCGGCGGCAAGGACGGCGCCCACGCCCCCGGTGTGCGCACCGACCCGGACGAGGCGCGGGCGTTCGTCGCCGCCACCGCCGTCGACGCGCTCGCCGTGGCCGTCGGCAGCTCCCACGCGATGCTCACCCGGGACGCCGTCCTCGACTTCGCGCTCGTCTCCCGGCTGCGCGAGGCCGTGGGCGTACCCCTCGTGCTGCACGGTTCGTCCGGCGTCGGCGACGTGGACCTCAGCTGGGCCATCAGCGCCGGCATGACGAAGGTGAACGTCTCCACGCATCTCAACAAGGCGTTCACCCTGGCCGTCCGGACCCACCTGGGGGAGAACGGCACGACCGTCGACCCGCGCCGCTACCTCGGCCCCGCGCGCACGGCCGTCGCGGAGGCGGTCACCCATCTGCTGCGGGTGCTCGCGGCGGAGGCGCCACTCGTGCGCTCCTGATCACGTCATTCGCAGGTGACGCGGTCGCGCGGCGTGTAGTGGGTGCGGAAGGTCTCCCGGCCCACCTCCGCCCCGTCGTCGCGGAAGACCCGGTCCACGGTGATGTCGAAGCCCTCCAGAGGGGGTTGAGGCTCGCACTTGGGACCGGTGCCCTTCCGCTCGGCGGGCTCCGTGAGGTTGGTGCGGGGGCCCTCCACCGCCTCCACCGCGTCGTACTTCTTCGTGCCCAGGAAGGTGATGGTCACCGAGGAGTCCGTGGCCTTCGCCTGGATGTAGATCGACGCGTCGGAGTTGTTCCGGAACTTCAGGTCCAGCGTGCCCCAGGCCACGGTCGCCTCTCGGCCCGGCGGGTACCGCTCGATGTAGAAGGAGTGCGCCCCGTACTCGATCGGCTTGACCCCGGCGAAGAAGATCGCGTTGAAGACCGTGGTGGCGACGGCGGAGACACCGCCGCCCGGCGCCGAGTGGTACTGCCCGTCGAGGATCATCGTGCCGTCGACGAAGCCGTTCTCCTTGGTCCGCTCGCCCACGGTCCTGTTGAAGCTCCAGACCTCACCCGGCTTCACCAGCGAGCCGTTGATCAGCTCGACCGCCCGGCCGATGTTGGTCGTCCGGTAGGGCGCGGTGGGGAAGTTGACCGTGAAGGTCGACATCTGCTCCTTGATCCCCATCTCCGCCACCGACTTCCGGGTGAGGACCGGCTGGATCAGCTGGGTCGCCACCGGCCCGGTCCGTGCAGCCTCGCCCTTCTTCGGCAGCAACGGCATCACCGCGTCGCCCAGGGCCTTCGCCGTCACCTCGTGGCCCGCTCGGCCGTCCGACAGCACCACCACCCGGCCGTCCTCCACCCCCAGCGTGGCCTCGACCGGTCCGGTGGCGATCGCGTCGAGCGGGCGTGCCACCGCCGGGTCGCGGATCAGCGCCTGGGAGTTGAGCGTGGGCACGAGCCTGCCCTTGTCGTCCGGCTTCACCGTCAGATGGGCGCCGAGTGTCGTCGGAGTGATCCGCAGGCTCTCGCCGTCGGCGGTGAGGGTGACGGGCCCCGACATCGCGGGAGTTCCGAACTCGTTGAGGAAGCGCGCCGTCTCCGTCTGGCTCACCTTGGGCCGGGACACGGCGGTCGGCAGGGTCACCGGGTTCTCCGCCGCGGGCTCCGGATAGTTGTCGCGCAGGGTGTCGACGGCGCCGTCGACGTCCAGCCTCTGACCGTCCCGGGCCTGGACGGTGACCGCCTGGCCCTCCTTGAAGGAGACGGAGCCCTCGACGGTCGCGCGGTCGTACGTCCGGGCCGTCTCCGTCATCGCCGTACGCGCCTTGGCCTCGTCGAAGGCGACGACCGGTTCGATCTCCCGCTCCTGGGAGGAGAACAGCCGCCCGATCACCGTCACCGGGTCGCGCGCGGGGTCCGCGGCCTTCTCGACGGTCTTCTCGACGTCGACGCTCAGACCGGCCGCGGCCGGATCGACGGTGCCGGTGCTCTCCCCGATCCGTACCGGTACGGGGGCGGTCCAGGAAGCCGGGGGCGAGGACGTCAGCTTCGCCCGGGCCTCCCCGCGGCTCATACCGCCGATGTCCACGCCGTCGACCCGCGTGCCCTCGGATATCTCGTCGCCGGTGGCGACGAGCCCCGCGGCGTACAGCCCACCCGCGGCGACGAGGACCACCCCGACCGCCGTCACCGCGATGCGAATGCGCCGGTGGCCGCGGGACGGGGCGGCCGCGTCGTCGTCGTGCGTGGAGTCGCGCACACAGCCTCCCGGTGCCGTCGGGGTACCCGAGATCCACCGGCGACGTTACGCCGGGCGGGTGCGGCACGCATGTCGTACCCCTCTGACCAGCGGCTATGCCATGGTGCGCGGGCCCGGCTCACCCCTCCGTCGGGTCCGCCAGCTCGTTCGACCGGGCCACCCGCGCGTACCAGTGCGCACTCGACTTGGGGGTGCGAGCGAGCGAGTCGTAGTCGACGTGGACCGCGCCGAACCGCTTCGCGTAGCCGTACGCCCACTCGAAGTTGTCCATGAGCGACCAGAGGAAGTAGCCCCGGACGTCGGCCCCGTCGGCGATCGCCCGGTGCACGGCCGCCAGATGGCCGTGCACGAAGGTGATCCGGTCGGGGTCGTGGACCGTGCCGTCGGCCCCGACCACGTCCTCGTACGCGGCGCCGTTCTCGGTGATGAGCAGCGGGAGGTCCGGATACCGCGCGGAGACCCGCGTCAGCAGGTCGTACAGCCCGCTCGGATCCACCGCCCAGCCCATCGCCGTGCGTTCGCCCGGCGCCCGGTGGAAGGCGATGTCGTCGCCGCCCGGCCAGGGCGAGTGCTCGCTCGCCCCGTGCCCGTCGTCCTGTGGCTTCTCCGCCCCCTCGGCGACAGCCGACACGACCGTCGGCGTGTAGTAGTTGATGCCGAGCGAGTCCAGCGGCTGCCGGATCGTGGCCGTGTCGCCGTCCCGTACGAATCCCCAGTCGGTGAGGGACGCGGTGTCGGCGAGCAGGTCCTCGGGGTACGCGCCGTCGAGCAGCGGCCCCAGGAAGACGCGGTTGCCGACCGCGTCGATCCGGCGGGCCGCCTCCCGGTCCTCGGCCGAGGGGGTGAGCGGTCGGATCTCGTGCAGATTGAGGCTGATGGAGAGCCGGGCCCGGCCGGGCAGCGCCGTGTGCAGGGCCTGGGCGGCGAGGCCGTGGGCCAGGTTGAGGTGATGGGCGGCGCGCAGCGCGGCCACCGGGTCGGTGCGGCCGGGCGCGTGGACCCCTGAGCCGTAGCCGAGGAAGGCGGTGCACCAGGGCTCGTTGAGCGTCGTCCAGCGGGTGACGCGGTCGCCCAGCGCCTCGCCGACCAGCGCCGCGTACGCCCCGAACCGCTCGGCGGTGGCCCGCTCGGGCCAGCCGCCGGCCGACTCGAGCTCCTGCGGGAGGTCCCAGTGGTAGAGGGTGACGACCGGCTCGATGCCGGCACCGAGCAGCTCGTCGACGAGACGGCGGTAGAAGTCCAGGCCCTTCTGGACGGCCGGGCCGCGGCCGGTCGGCTGCACCCGCGGCCATGCCACGGAGAAGCGGTAGGCGCTCAGGCCCAGGTCCGCCATCATCCGTACGTCGTCACGGAAGCGGTGGTAGTGGTCGACCGCCACATCGCCGGTGTGGCCGTCGAAGACCTTGCCGGGGGTGCGCGAGAAGGTGTCCCAGATCGAGGGGGTACGGCCGTCCTCGGCCGCCGCGCCCTCGATCTGGTACGCGGCGGTGGCGGTGCCCCACAGGAATCCGGCGGGAAACCGGCGGACCGTGGTGCGAGGTCGGGGATCTGTCGCGGTCATGCGGAAGTGCTCCCGAGTGAGAGGAGTGTACGTACGGAAAAGGGGGCGCCCGGTGAGGGGGGTGACCCGGTCAGCTCTTGACCGCGCCCGAGGTGATGCCGCCGACGATGTGCTTGCCGAGCACGGCGAAGACCAGCAGCAGCGGCAGGGTGGAGATCAGCGCGCCGGTCAGCACGACCGCCTGGTCGACGGTGTGGGCACCCGCGCCGAGACCGGCCAGGGCGACCTGCAGCGTCGGGTTCCCGTCCGGGGTCAACGCGATGAACGGCCAGAAGAAGTCGTTCCACGCCTGGACGAAGACGAGCATCCCGAGCACCGCCATCGCGGGCCTGGCCACCGGGAACACCACGTGCCAGATGATCCGCAGGCTGTGGGCGCCGTCCATGCGGGCCGCCTCGACCAGCTCCACCGGGAGCGCCTCGATCAGGTACTGCCGCATGAAGAACACGCCGAACGCGGCGACCAGGGACGGCAGGACGACGGACTGGAGCTGGTCGACCCAGCCCAGGTCGGTGATGATCCGGTACAGGGGGATCACGCTGAGCTGCGGCGGGATCGTCATCGTCGCCACCACGAGGGTGAGCATGGCGCCACGGCCCCTGAAGGGCAGCTTGGCGAAGGCGAAGCCCGCCAGGGTGGAGAAGAGGACCGTGGACATCGCCACGAGCCCCGCGACGACGGTGGTGTTGATCAGGGCCTCGCCCATGTCGACCTGGTTCCAGGCGAAGGCGAGGTTGTCGAAGAGGCGGGGTCCTGGCAGCAGCGGCGCCGGAGCCTCGACCACGCGCTCGCCCGAGTGGGAGGCGGCGACGAGGTTCCAGTACAGCGGGAAGAGAGATACCACGGCTGCCAGGCCCAGCAGGACGTAGGTCAGCGGGCCGGCGTGGTGCTGGCGGCCGGCGGCCGGGCGCCCGAAGCGCCGCTTCCTGTCGAGGGTGGTGTGCGTCATGAGGTCAGACCCCCGGATTCTTGCGGTTCGCCCGGGCGAAGAGGGTCCGGACCGCCCCGATCAGCAGCAGGAGCAGGAGCATCACCCAGGCGATGGCGGACGCCTGGCCCAGGGCACCGGTCACCCAGCCCTTCTCGTACATCAGCAGGCTCAGCGTCTGGAACTGGTTGCCGCTGCCGCCGCTCACGCCGAGACTGCCGCCGAAGATCATCGGCTCGCCGAAGAGCTGTGTGGCACCGATGGTGGACACGATGATCGTGAACAGGATCGTCGGGCGGATCGACGGAATGGTGACGCTGACGAACTGCCGCCACCGGGAGGCCCCGTCGAGCGCCGCCGCCTCGTAGAGGTCCTGGGGCACCGCCTGCATGGCGGCGAGGTAGATCAGCGCGTTGTATCCGGTCCAGCGCCAGATCACGATCGTCGAAATGGCCACCTGGGAGGGCCACTTGGAGGACTCCCAGTCCACCGGGTCGAAGCCGGCCCAGCCGAGCACCGTGTTGATCAGACCGTAGTCGGTGTTGAAGAGCTGGGCGAAGACGAGCGTCGCCGCCGCGATCGAGGTGGCGTACGGGGCGAGCACCGCGACCCGGAAGAAACCGCGGCCGCGCAGCTTGTAGTTGAGCAGATGCGCCAGGCCCAGGGCCATGAGCAGCTGGGGGACGGTCGAGATGACCCCGATGGTGAAGGTGTTGGCGAGCGCGTTCCAGAAGAACTCGCTGTCCGCGAGGTTGGCGTAGTTGTCCAGCCCCTTCCACTCCGCGGTGCCGCCGAGCTCGACCCGGTGGAGCGAGAGCCAGCCCGTGTACAGCAGCGGGAAGAGCCCGAAGGCCGCGAAGGTGAGGAAGAAGGGGGAGACGAAGGCGTACGGGCTGAGCCGCAGGTCCCACCGGTAGATCCGGCTGCGCCAACCTCTCGGAGGAGGGGCGCTCGGGTGGGTGGGGGAGGAGGGCGGGGCGGGCGGCGGAGTGCTGTCGGCCGCGGCCCGGAGGGAGGTGGCCACGAGGGGCGTCCCTTCGGTGTCGGTGCGCATGCGGTGCGTTCGGAGGAGGAGAAGGAGGACCGGAGGGCTCCGGACGGCCGCCCGGCGGGGGAGCGCCGGGCGGCCCGTGGGCGCGGCTACTGCTCGATCTTGTCCTCGATGAGCTTCTTGACGTTGTCCCACGCCTTCGCGGGATCGGTGCCGCGCTGCTCGATGTCGAGGATGCCGTTGTCGGTGACGAAGGTCTTCACCTGGCCGTCCCAGCGGCTGATCGGGGCGGGCGTGATGCCGGCCGCGGCCTCGGAGTAGATCTTCCCGACCGGGGCCTCACCGAAGTACGGCAGCTTGGCGTCCTGCACGACCGCGGAGGTCAGGGTGTGCTTGGTCGAGGGGATGTTGCCGTTCACGCCGAAGACCTTGGCGTGCTGCGCCGGTGCGGTCAGCCAGGCGGCCAGCTCCGCGGCCTCCTTGGCATGCTTCCCCGACTTGGGGACGCCGAGGAACGCGCCGCCCCAGTTGCCCGCGACCGGAGGTGCGGCGATGTCCCACTTGCCCTGGTTGGCCGCGCCCGCCTGGTCCTTGATGATGCCGGTCATCCAGCTCGGGCAGGCGACCGTCGCGAACTTGGAGTTCTTGAAGGCGGCGTTCCAGGTGCCCTTCTCGTCGAACTGGCGGAGCTTGGCGGTGATCCCGCTCTGCGCCGCGGCGACGGCGGTCTGCCACGCCTTCTTCACCCCGGGGCTGTTCTCGTAGTCCAACTCGCCCTTGGTGTTCGCGTACTGCACCGGCTCGCTGGAGATGACCGCGTTGAACAGACCGCTCGCGGAGTCGTGGAAGGACGTTCCCGCCGGGGCGTTCTTCTGGTAGTTCTTCCCCGTCTCCAGGAACTTGGCCCAGTCGCCCTGCCACAGTGCGCCGACCGCCGCCCGGTCGGTCGGAAGCTTGGCCTTGGCGAACAGGTCCTTGTTGTAGCAGATGGCCATCGGGCCGATGTCGGTACCGAGGCCGATGACCTTGCCGTCGGAGGTGGTGGCCTGATTGACCTTCCAGTCGAGGAACGCGTCGAGGTCGGCCCCGCCGCTCTTGCTCAGATCGACCCACTTGCCGGCCATGGCGGGCCCGGTGGCCTCCGCGATGTAGCCGACTTCGAGGGCCTGGATGTCGGCGAGACCGCTGTTGCGGGAGAGGCGCAGCTTGAGGGTGTCCCAGTACTTCTGGCCGTCGGCGACATTGGACTCGACGATCTTGATGTTCGGGTGCGCCTTCTCGTACTCGGCGTAGAGCTTGGCGCCCGTCTTGTCGTCGTAACCGAAGGAGCCGAAGGTCCCGATGCGCAGGGTGATCTTCCCGTCGCCGCCGGCCTCGTCGGATCCACCGTCGCCGCAGCCGGTGATCAGGGCGGCGCACGCCGTGAGGCCCGCGACCGCGGCCATGGTGGTGCGCCGACGCCCCTCTCTGGTGCGTCTGGTGCTGGAAGTGCGCATACGACTCTCCTCGTCCGGGTGGTGCGATGCGTGGGCTGTGGGGCCACGTGTGGGAGCGCTCCCACTGCGTCTCGCCGGAAGACTGCTGGCTGCCTCGTACGGGTGTCAAGAGGTGGGCCGCGATCCGTTACACGGGCTATGGGAGCGCTCCCACCCTTGATAGGGTCACGGGAAACGCAGGGGACACGAGGGGAGACGGCAGATGGTGGTGAGCGGGCGCCAGACCGGCAGGCCCACCCTGGAGGAGGTCGCGGCCAGGGCGGGCGTCGGCCGGGGCACGGTCTCGCGGGTGATCAACGGCTCCCCGCGGGTGAGCGAGCACGCCAAGGCCGCCGTCGACCGGGCCGTCGCCGAGCTCGGCTACGTACCCAACCGCGCCGCGCGGGCGCTGGCCGGCAGCCGCACCGACGCCGTGGCGCTGGTGATCCCCGAGACCGAGGCCAGGCTCTTCGCCGAGCCGTACTTCCTCGACATCATCCGCGGTGTCAGCGCCGAACTCGCCGACGCCGACAAGCAACTGCTGCTCACGCTCATCCGCAGCGAGAAGGAGCGCCAGCGCTTCGAGCAGTACCTCGCGGCCCAGCGGGTGGACGGGGTGCTGCTGGTGTCGGTCCACGCGGACGACCCGCTGCCGGACCAGGTGCGCGCGCTCGGGCTGCCGGCGGTGCTGAACGGTCGCCGTACCGAGGCCGAGCCGGTGGCGTACGTCGACTCCGACAACGTCGGCGCCGGGCGCTCGGCCGTCGCCCACCTCGCCGACGGCGGCCGCCGCCGCATCGCGACCATCACGGGCCCGCTCGACATGTACGTGGCACGGTGCCGCCTCGACGGCTACCACCGGGGACTGGTGGAGGCCGGGCTCGCCCCCGACGAAGCCCTCGTGGCGACCGGCGACTTCACCGAGGACGGCGGACGGCGTGCCATGCACGAGCTGCTGGAGCGCAGCCCCGACCTCGACGCCGTCTTCGCCGCCTCCGACGTCATGGCGGCGGGCGCCCGCGCGGTCCTGCGTGAGTCGGGGCGCCGGGTCCCGCAGGACGTGGCCCTGGTCGGCGTCGACGACTCGCCGGTGGCCCGCCACATGGACCCGCCGCTGACCAGCGTGCGCCAGCCGATCGAGGAGATGGGGCGCACGATGGCCCGGCTGCTGCTGCAGGAGATCGCGGGGACGTCGGAGGAGCGGCACCACCGGGTGCTGCCGACGGAGCTGGTCGTGCGCGACTCGTCCTGAGCCGTCTCCCCAAGATGCATCGGACCCTCGATGCCCGGAGAATTACAGCAACAGGGTCCGTTTCCGCCACCGGGCGCAACCTGGCAAGGGGGCGGTCGACGATGCCGCTGCGACAGGAGTACCGGGCGCTCACGTCCGGGACACTGCGCCGCTGGGTCGTGGTCTATCTCGGCGTCGTGGCCCTGCTCACGGTCTGCTATCTCACGATCCCCTCCAGGCACACCATCCTCTGGGCGCTGATCGGCCTCAGCGGTGTCGTCGCGATTCTCGTCGGGATCCATCTGCACAAGCCGGCGAAACGCTGGCCCTGGCTTGTGCTCGCGGGCGCCAACTTCACCTTCGTGGCCGGGGACACCGCCTACAACCTGCTGGAGAGCCTGTTCGGGCAGACCAACCCGTTCCCCTCCGTCGCGGACGCCCTGTACCTGGCCACGTATCCCCTGTTCGCCATCGGGCTCTTCGGGTTCATCCGCTACCGCGACGCCGGGCGCGACCTCGCCGTCGCCCTCGACGCCCTGATCCTCACCTCCGGGCTCGCCCTGCTCTCCTGGGTGAACCTGATCACCCCGCTCGCCAAGTCGCCCGACATGACGTGGATCGAGAAGGCGATCTCGATCGCCTATCCCCTCGGCGACGTCCTGATGCTCGCGATGCTCGCCCGCCTCCTGGTCCCAGGCGGGCTGAAGTCCCGGGCCGTGCAGCTGCTCACGGTGGGGACCTGCGGGATCCTCGCCTCCGACGTCATCTACGGAGCGCTCCAGTTGCAGGGGACCTGGCAGGTCGGCACGGGCTGGGACCTCGGGTGGGTCGTCTTCTTCACCGCCTGGGGCCTCGCGGCCCTGCACCCCTCCATGACCGGGCTGACCGAACGCGTGCCCCAACCGCCGCCCGTCATCGCCGAACGGCGCCTGGCCCTGCTCGCGGC
This sequence comes from Streptomyces sp. NPDC056527, assembly GCF_042794475.1. Taxonomy (NCBI): domain Bacteria; kingdom Bacillati; phylum Actinomycetota; class Actinomycetes; order Kitasatosporales; family Streptomycetaceae; genus Streptomyces; species Streptomyces sp. NPDC056527. The sequence continues at coordinate 5,915 of NZ_JBHTTQ010000094.1, read as the reverse complement.
GGCCTCGCTCGTCGCCCCCGTCCTGCTGCTCTACCAGTCCTTGCGCGACAACCGCGAACAGGACATCGCCGTCATCGCGGTCTTCTCCGCGATCATGTTCCTGCTGGTGCTCGCACGCCTGTGGGGCATGATGGCCGAACACCGCAGCGCCGAGGCCCGAGAGCGCAGCCTGCGCGTGGCCGCCGCCTCGCTGGTGGCGTCGCTGAGTCCGCGGGAGGTCGCCAGCGCCGTGGAGGTGGCGGCCGCCACGCTCGTCGGACCGGGCACGCCGCACAAGACGATGCTCCTCGCCCGCGACCGCCGACGCTTCCTCTACGCCGTCCCCACCGGGCACCTGCCCTGGAACTTCCGGGGTACGGAACTCTCCGGCTCCCGGAGCCCCCCGTGGCCGGAACTGTTCGCCCAGGGCAGCCGGCTCGTCCGCACCTACGAGCTCGATCCCACCGTCGCGCACGCCCTCGGACCGCTCTCGCACGCGCTGCTGTGCCCCCTGGCCCTGCAGGCGCCCGCCGCAGGCGAATCGCTGCTCGGTGTGCTGCTGCTCGCGGCTCCCGAGAAGAAGCTCCGCGAGATCTCCGGGCCCGCGCAGTCCCTGGCCTCCCAGGCGGCCCTCGCCCTGGAGCGCTTCGGGCTCAGCGAGGAGGTCAACCGCCGAACCAGCGAAGCGTACTTCCGCACTCTGGTGCACAACACCTCGGACGTCATCCTGATCGTCGACGACGACGACACCGTGCGCTATGCCAGCCCCTCGGCCGAGTCGATGTTCGGACACTCGCTGATGCCCGGGACCCCGCTGACCGACCTGCTGGCGCCCGGCGACGCCGCCAGCGCGCTGCGGATCCTCGCGGGCGTCCGCTCCCGCGACGACATCGACGCCCGGGACGACTGGAAGCTGCGCCGCGGCGAGTCCACCGACCTGCACGTCGAAGTCAAGTGCAGCAACCTCCGCAACGAACAGACGGTCCACGGCCTCGTGCTCACCCTGCGCGATGTGACCGAGCAGCGGAAGCTCGAACGCGAGCTCACCCACCGGGCCTTCCACGACTCGCTCACCGGACTCCCCAACCGCGTCCTGCTGCTCGAACGGATCGAGCGGGCCCTGCTGCGCGGCCGCCGGGAGTCCACCCTGACCTGCATGCTCTTCGTCGACCTCGACGACTTCAAGGTCGTCAACGACACCATGGGGCACTCGGTCGGGGACGAACTGCTCGTCGCCGTGGCCCGCCGGCTCACCTCCGTACTGCGGCTGAGCGACACCGCCGCCCGGCTGGGTGGCGACGAGTTCGCCGTGCTGATCGAGGGCGCGAAGGAACCGGGTGACGCGGAAGCCCTGGCGGCGCACATCGTGCACACCCTGAGCCAGCCCTTCCACCTCACCGACGGCGCCGTCTCCGTGTCGACGAGCGTGGGCATCGCGACGGTCCTGGACAGCGCCCATGCCGAGGAACTCCTCGGCCACGCCGACCTCGCGCTCTACGCCGCCAAGGCGGCGGGCAAGAAGCGCTGGCGGCGGTTCCGGCCGGAACTGCACTCCCGTCTCGTCGCCCGCCACGAACTGCAGGAGGGCATGGACGCGGCCATCGCCGACCACGCCTTCGCCCTGCGCTACCAGCCGATAGTCGAGGTCGCCGACGGGGGCGTCGCCGGCTTCGAGGCCCTGATCCGCTGGCCGCACGAGCGGCGCGGCATGGTCCCGCCCGACCAGTTCATCACCCTGGCCGAGGAGAGCGGGCACATCATGCCCCTCGGCGCCTGGGTGCTCGAACACGCCGCGCTCGACGTCGCCCGCTGGCAGCGGGCCCGCCCGGGACGCCGGCCACCGCTGTACGTCAATGTCAACGTCTCGCCCCGGCAGTTCCGCGACCCGGGCCTCCTCGACGACGTGCGCCGCACCCTGAGTTCCTCCGGGCTCGCTCCCGGCACCCTGGTCCTGGAACTCACCGAGACCGTGCTGATGCGCAAGGACGAGCAGATCCGCACCACCATGCGGGCGCTGCGTGACCTCGGAGTCTCCATCGCGATCGACGACTTCGGCACGGGGTTCTCCTCGCTCAGCTATCTGCGGGAGTTCCCCATCGACGTGCTCAAGGTCGACAAGTCGTTCATCGACGACATCGGCACCGACCGGCAGCAGCTGGCCCTCGTCGAGGGCATCGTCCGGATCGCCGACGTCCTCGGGCTGAACGTGGTCGCGGAGGGCATCGAGCACGAGAGGCAGCGCGAACTCCTCGCCGACATGGGCTGCCGGTTCGGACAGGGCTATCTCTTCGCCCGGCCCATGACCGCGCACCAGGCCGAGTCGTTCCTGCGCCGCTCCTCGCCCGGGCCCGCGTCCGCGTCGGCCGGGAGCGTCGTCGCCGAGCGACCCGGCCCGGCCCACCGGCCTGCGAGGCCGCAGCAGGCCGCGACAGAGGCGGCGGGGGCACGGGCGGCCGGGACGCAGGCGGCGGGGACCCAGCAGACGGGGAGCGGGCGTCACGGTCCGGTCCCACGCGATCGCCGGTGGCGCGACCTGGAACGGCTGAAGCGGACCAGCCCGATGTGCGACGCCGTCATCGACGAGATCGACGGCCGCAAGCTGCGCGTCGAGAACGAGTGGCTCGTCGACTTCGCCTCCTGCAACTACCTCGGCTTCGACCTCGATCCGGAGATCATGGCCGCGATCGGCCCGCAGGTCAGCAACTGGGGCACGCACCCCAGTTGGTCCCGCCTGATCGGCAGCCCCCGGCTGTACCCCCGGATCGAGGAGCGGCTGACCGAACTGCTCGGCGCGCCGGACACCCTGTTGCTGCCGACCATCACGCTGATCCACCAGTCGGTGATCCCGCTCCTCGCGGGCAACGGACGGGTCTTCGTCGAGGCGACGGCCCACCGGACCGTCTACGACGGATGCGTGGTGGCCCGCGGCCAGGGCGCGACGGTGAAGCGCTTCCATGCCGACAGCCCCTGGGAGCTGGACATCCAACTGCGGGCCGTCCCCGGCGATGTGAGCAAGCTGGTCTGCATGGACGGCGTCAACAGCATGACCGGCAACTTCCCGGACCTCCGGGAGGTCGCCAGGATCTGCCGCGAGAACGGCGCGCTGCTGTACGTGGACGACGCGCACGGGTTCGGTGTGATCGGCGAACGCGACCCCGGTGAAAGCTCCCCCTGGGGCTCCCGGGGGAACTGCATCGTTCGCCACCTCGGCGAGTCCTACGAGAGCCTGGTGCTGGTCGGAGGCTTCTCCAAGGCGTACTCCTCGTTGCTCGCCTTCCTCGCCGTGCCCAAGTGGCTGAAGGACCATCTCAAGGTCGCGGCGGCCCCCTACCTCTATTCCGGCCCCTCCCCGACGGCCTCTCTCGCCACGGCGCTCGCCGGCCTCGACGTCAACGCGGAGCGCGGCGACGCGATCCGCGCCGACCTCCACCGCAAGACGGAACGGGTCCTGCGCCACGTACGCGGGCTGAACATCGCCACCCCCAACACCGACGGACTCCCGATCATCGAGATCCCGCTGGCCGAGGCGCGGGACCTCGAAGCCGTCGCCTCGTTCCTGTGGGGCCGGGGCATCTACGTCACGCTGGCCAGCTATCCCCTCGTCCCGCGCGACCGGGTGGGCTTCCGCATCCAGATCACCGCCGCCAACACCGACGAGGAGATCGACCAGCTCAACGCGGCGCTGACCGACCTCTCGCGGCGCTTCGCTCTCCAGCGGGTGCCCGGAAGCTCGCACTCCGGCATCTCCGCCGGCCGGCCCACGGACTACCGATGAGCGCGTCGGCGCGGGCGCGGGCGCTCCGGCACAACCGTGACGCGGACTGGGACTCCTGGCCGGTCGCCGACTACCTGGCGGAGAACTACCGACAGCTGCACCCGTGCGACATCGGCGTCATCCACCACCACTCGGCCTTCTACCGGCAGTTCGCGCCCGGAAGCATCGCGTGCTCCCTGGAGTTCGGCGCCGGGCCCAATCTGTATCCACTGATGCTGGCGGCCGCCGCGAGCCGGCGTATCGACGCCCTCGAACCCAGCACGGCCAACGTCGGCTACCTCCGCGAGCAGCTGACCCAGGGGCCCGACACCAGCTGGCAGGCCTTCTACACCCTCTGCCGCGAACTGGACCCGGCCCTCCCCGAGACGCCCGCCGAGGCGCTGACCCGGGTGCGGATCGTTCCCGGCGGCGCCGACGACGTCTCCGCGGGGACGTACGACCTGGCCTCGATGAACTTCGTCGCCGAGAGCGTCACCGAGGACTTCGACGAGGTCGCCGCCCTGTGTGCCGACTTCGTCCGCTCGGTGCGTCCGGGAGGCCACCTCGTGGCCGCCTTCATGGAACGCATGCCCAGCTACCGCATCGGCGACGGGCCGGACTGGCCGGCCTGTCCGGTGGACGAGGGCGCGGTCCGCTCCGTCTTCGCGCCGCTGAGCGAGGAGCTGCGCATCAGCCGGCTGGCGAAGGACCGCACCCTGCCCGAGTACGGGGACACCGGGGTGCTCCTGCTGACGGCCCGGCGGGCGGAGACTCCGTCGGCCCTGTGACCTCGGCACGTCGGTCATATGACGCAGGTAAGAACCGGGAAGGTCCCGATGTATCGTGCAATCGTCATCGATCCAAGAAATTTCATCGCGTGCGAAATTGTAAGTTGGGCAGATTATCCGCTGGCACCGCAATTCGCTGCGACAATGCCATGGCGGAGTCGCCAAGTTACGATGGTCGGATGGGAGGAAACCACCGACGTCGCCGGTCGGTCAGGTTGATGGCGGTGATCGCGTTCACCGCCATGGCGCTCCTGGCCATGGGATGCGCGCCTCCGGCTCAGGCGCACCTGCGCGTGGGGATCGCCTACGGCGATCGTCTGGTCTGGATGTCCGACAGGGATCTCGGCGCTGCTCTCGACGACGCCGTCGCGGTGGGTGCGCGGTGGGTGAGGGCGGACCTGATGTGGACGAATGTGCAACCGGACGGGCCGGACACATACCGGTGGGAGGCGTTCGACAGAGTCGTCGACGCCGTCGCGGAACGAGGCCTGACCCTCCTGCCCGTTCTCGGATTCACCCCGGCGTGGGCGCGCCCCGCCGACTGCGCCGGCAAGCAGTGCCGGCCTGCCGACCCTGCGGAATTCGCTGCTTTCGCCGGCGCGGCCGCGAAGCGCTACGCCCCGCGCGGGGTGCACACATGGGAAGTCTGGAACGAGCCGAATATCACGCGTTCATGGGCGCCCGCGCCTGACATCGGCGCCTATACGGTGCTGCTGAGAGAGACAAGCCATGCATTGCGGGAAAGCGACCCGGAGTCGTACGTGATTCTGGGCGGGCTGGCGGCGACAAGAACGAGCAACGGGGACATTTCCCAGACCGAATTCCTGCAGGGTGTTTCGGCGCGCGGCGGAAACCACCTCGTGGACGCCATCGGCTACCACCCGTACACGTACCCGTTCCTGGCCAGTTCCGTGACCGACTGGGGTACGCCGTGGGAGCGGATCGAAGGCAGACGGGACAGCCTGAGGAGCGTGCTCGTCGCGAACGGCACACCGAACATGCCGGTATGGATCACCGAGTTCGGCGCTCCGACGAATGGTCCCGGCACCTCCTCGGACGGCCGACCGGGCACCGTCGGGCCGGAGACCACGCACGTGCCCGAGGCTCGTCAGGCTCAGATCGCCACGGACGTCGTGCGCACGGCTGCCGCCACCCCGCACGTCGCCGCGCTGATCTGGTACGCCGAGCGCGATCTCGGCACGGACAGAAGCGACAGCGAGAACTTCTTCGGTCTGCGACGGGCCGACGGAAGCGCTAAACCCGCCCTCGACGCCCTGCGTGACGCGGTCGCCGACCTCAGCGACCGGTCGGTGTGGGGGGCAGGGAGCGGAAGAGGTCCAGGTAGCGGTCGGTGAGTGCGGGCCAGGCGTAGCGTTCCACGGCGCGTTGTCTGC
>NZ_JBHTTQ010000093.1:0-29273 GCF_042794475.1 Streptomyces sp. NPDC056527 | reverse complement strand
CGCACGTCCACAACCTCCGGTAGGACGGCCTTCCGGGTCGGGGACCCCCTCGGGGGGTACCCCGTACGGCGGGTGTCCGCACGAACGGCGCCGCCGCTCCCCCGGCGGCGCCGTTCGTGCGTTCAGTCGGCCAGGTAGCGGTCGAGCACGAGGTCGAGCTGCGCGACCCACTGCGTCACGAGGGCGGCGCGGCCGTTGACCTCGCAGTCGTAGGAGCTGCCGTCCTGGAGGGTGACGACGACGCGCAACTGCCGGTCGCGCCGGGCGGTCTCGTACGCGACGGATCCGATCTCGCCCCAGCCGAACTCCGCCTCCTCGCCGAACATCTCGAAGACGACTCCGTCGGCGTCGGCGACGACACCGCACTCCCCGTCGGCGGCGATGAGCGCGGGCGCCGGGCCGGATCGCGCCGGAAGCGCGGGAGACGGCGGACCGGAGGGCCTCGGGGGCACGGGCGGAGGCGGCCCGGCGGGCATCGGGGGCGCGGGCACGGCGTCCCGCACATCACGCACGTCCTGGACGCCGTGCGTCGGGCGGGCGTGATACGGCACCGCGTCCTGGACGTCGGCGGGCACGCGGGGAGCCGCGATCACCGTCGCCGCGGGACGCGGCGCCGGAGCGGTGAGCGCGTCCAGAATCTCTCCCGGTGTCGGCCGGTCGGCCGGGTCCTTCGCCAGGCAGGAGGCCACGAGGTCGCGGAGCCCGGCCGGAACGGTCGTCAGATCCGCCGCCTCGTGCACCGATCGGTACATGAGACCCATCGGCGTCCCGTCCCCGAACGCGCGCCCGCCGGCCGCCGCCACGAGGACCGCCCCGAGCGCGAAGACGTCGGCGGCGCCGGTCACCTCCTCGCCGAGGGCCTGCTCCGGGGCGAGATAGCCGGGGGTGCCGAAGGCCGCCCCGGTGGCCGTGAGCCGCGTCGACTCCAGCGCGCGGGCGATCCCGAAGTCGAGGACCCGGGGCCCGTCGGCGGCCATCACGATGTTGCCCGGCTTGAGGTCGCGGTGGACCAGTCCGCAGCCGTGGATGGCCTCCAGGGCCTCGGCGAGCGCCGCGCCGAGCGCCCGGAGTCGCGACTCGGGCAGCGGACCTTCGGCCGTGACCAGACCGGCGAGGGTGGGCCCCGGGATGTACGCGGTCGCCAACCAGGGCGCCGCCGCTTCGGGGTCGGCGTCCACGACCTGCGCCGTATGGAAGCCGCCGACCATCCGGGCGGCGGCGACCTCGGCCCGGAAGCGCTCGCGGAAGGCGGGATCGGCGGCGAGTTCCGGCCGCGCGACCTTCACGGCGACCGCCCGTCCGCCGCGCGAGCGCGCCAGATACACGGTGCCCATACCGCCTTCGCCTAGTTTGTGTTCGACCTCGTACGTACCGATCAGCGTCCCCACGCCGACAGTATGGCCGAAGTACCTGCTTGACCAGTGCATGTCAGAGCCTCACGATATGCCCGGACACCCGCACCAATCTGTCGCACACCCCCACACTCCCCACCCAGGAGACAGCATGCGACTTCGAACCCGCGGAAGAAGGTCCGCCACTCTCGCGGCCCTTCTGGCGCTCGCCCTCGCGGCGCCCCTCTCCGCAGGCGCCTACCAGGCCGGAGCCGACGCGGAACCGACCGCCGCCACCGAGGAAGTGATCCGCCAGTACGAGATCCACGGCCCGTCCACCGTCGCCGAACGCACCGAGCTCGCCGCGACCGGCGTCTCGATCGACGAGACGGACGACCACAGCGTCGTCGTCAGCGCCAACTCCGCCCAGCTGCGCAAGCTCCGCGCACTCGGCCACCGGCCCGAGGCGCTGCCGGCCCCGCCCGACCGCTCGGTCAAGGGCCTGGCGGTCGAACCCTTCGACTTCCCGTCCGCCGACTCGAAGTACCACAACTTCGCCGAGATGAACGCGGAGATCGACCAACGTCTCGCCCAGTACCCGAACATCATGAACAAGCGGGTCATCGGCAAGACGTACCAGGGCCGGGACATCGTCGCCATCAAGATCAGCGACAACGTCGGCACGGACGAGGCCGAGCCCGAGGTCCTCTTCACCCACCATCAGCACGCCCGCGAGCACCTGACCGTCGAGATGGCGCTCTACCTGCTGCGCGAGCTGGGGGCGGGCTACGGCTCGGACTCCCGGATCACCAACGTGGTCAACAGCCGGGAGATCTGGATCGTGCCGGACCTCAACCCGGACGGCGGCGAGTACGACATCGCCACCGGCTCCTACCGCAGCTGGCGCAAGAACCGGCAGCCGAACTCCGGCTCCAGCTACGTCGGCACGGACATGAACCGCAACTGGGACTACAAGTGGGGCTGCTGCGGCGGCTCCTCGGGCAGCAAGAGCTCCGAGACGTACCGGGGCACTGCCCCCGAGTCCGCGCCCGAGGTGAAGGTCGTCGCGGACTTCGTCCGCTCCCGAGTGGTGGGCGGCAAGCAGCAGGTCAGGGCCGCGATCGACTTCCACACATACAGCGAGCTGGTGCTCTGGCCCTTCGGCTGGACCACCGCGAACACCGCGCCCGGCATGACCCAGGACGACCGTGACGCGTTCGCGGCCGTCGGCCAGAAGATGGGCGCGAGCAACGGCTACACGGCCGAGCAGTCGAGCGACCTCTACATCACGGACGGGTCGATCGACGACTACCTCTGGGGCTCGCAGAGGATCTTCGGGTACACCTTCGAGATGTATCCGGCCTCGTCCTGGAACGGCGGCTTCTACCCGCCCGACGAGGTGATCGAGCGCGAGACGAGCCGCAACAAGGACGCCGTCCTCCAGCTCCTGGAGAACGCGGACTGCATGTACCGCTCGATCGGCAAGGCCTCGCAGTACTGCACCGCCTGACACACGGACAGGGGCGCCCCGGCATTCCGGGGCGCCCCTGCTCGACGACCTGAGCCGTGCGGCCCGTGGACCGGACGGGCCCTAGACCACCAGGCTCAGCGCCGCGGCGACCGCGAACCCGGCGAGCGAGAGCACCGATTCCAGGACGGTCCAGGACTTCAGGGTGTCGCGCTCCGAGATGCCGAAGTACTTGCTCACGATCCAGAAGCCGCCGTCGTTGACGTGCGAGGCGAAGATCGAGCCGGCCGAGATCGCCATGATGACCAGGGCGAGGAACGCCTGCGAGTGGTCGCCGCCCTCGACCAGGGGCAGGACGATACCGGCCGTGGTGACGATGGCGACGGTCGCCGAGCCCTGGGCGACCCGCAGGACGAGCGAGATCAGGTAGGCGAGGACGATCACCGGCAGACCGACGTCGTTGAAGGTGTCGGAGAGCGCCTGGGCGACTCCGCTCGCCTTGAGGATCGCTCCGAAGACACCACCGGCGCCGACCACGAGCAGGATGTTGCCGACCGGCTTCAGCGAGGACGTCGACACCTGCTCCAGGGACCTGCGGGACCAGCCGCGCCGGATGCCGAGCAGGTAGTACGCGAGGAACAGCGCGATCGTCAGGGCGACGAACGGGTTGCCGAAGAACTCGATCACGGAGCGGGCGGTCGACTCGTCCAGGGCGATGGAGGAGAACGTCGCGGCGAGGATGAGGACCAGCGGCGTACCGATGATGAGGAGCACGGTGGCGAGGGACACCGGCGCCTCGGAGGCACCGCTCCTGCGCTCGGCGTCGACCTTCGCCTTGGCGTCCTCCGCGGCCTCCACCATGTCCTGCGGGACCTCGACGAAGATGTGCCTGCCGATCCAGGAGGCGTAGGCCCAGGCGGCGAGGACGGCGGGGATGCCGACGACGATGCCCATGAGGATGACCCAGCCGAGCGAGACGTGCAGCAGTCCGGCGGCGGCGACGGGACCGGGGTGCGGAGGCAGGAAGGCGTGGGTCATGGAGAGACCCGCGAGGAGCGGCATGCAGTAGAGCAGGATCGACTTGCCGGAGCGCTTGGCGGCCGCGTAGACGATCGGCGCGAGGACGAAGATGCCGACGTCGAAGAAGACCGGGATGCCGAAGATCAGTCCGGTGAGGCCCATCGCGAGCGGCGCCCGCTTCTCGCCGAAGAGGTTGAGCAACCGGCTGCTCAGCACCTCGGCGCCGCCGGAGACCTCGAGTATCGCGCCCAGCATCGTGCCGAGGCCGATGATGATCGCGACATGACCGAGGATGCCGCCCATGCCGGTCTCGATGACGGAGGTGGCGGCGGACCTCTGGACCGTGCCGAAGAGTTCGGTGACGGAGAGACCCGCGGCGAGGCCCACGCTGATCGAGACGGCGAGCAGCGCGACGAAGGGCTGCAGCCTGACCTTGATGATCAGGACGAGGAGGAGGGCGATTCCGAGGGCGGCGACGGTGAGCAGTCCGACGGTGCCCGGGATCAGCAGCAGGAGACCACCGGTGTGGGGTGGCGTCTCGGCGGCGGGGGGTGCGGCGGCGAGCAGCAAGGGGGACCTCGTTTTTGGGTAGGGGGGAGCGCGGCACGGCGTCCCGGGGCGGACGCCGTGCCGTGGAGCGGCGGTTTCAGAAGGATCAGTCCGGTCAGCCGAGGACCGCGAGAGCGTCGATCTCGATGAGGAGACCCTTGGGGAGGCCGACGTAGACCGTCGTACGGGCCGAGGCGGGCGCATTGAGGCCCTGCTCCTCGAAGTACGCGTTGTAGATCTCGTTCATCTCGGCGAAGTGGTCGACGTCGGTGAGGTAGACGCGCGTCATGATCACGTCGTCCCAGCTCGCACCGCCCTCCTCCAGGATCGCCTTGACGTTGGCGAAGGTCTGGAGGGTCTGCTCGCGCAGCGTCGGGCCTGCCGGGGTGGGCGCCTGGCCCTCGACGGCGGGGAGGAAGCCGACCTGACCGGCGACCTGGAGGATGTTGCCCTTCTTGACGCCGTGCGAGAACTTCGCGGGCGGAGCGGTGTGGGTGGCGGGAGTGAGGGCGATCTTCTCGGTCATGTCCGGTCCTTGGTAGGAGTGTTGCCTGAGTAGTCCCGGCTGATGGCGTCGGCGGTGCGGCGCACCAGCGGGAGCAGGGTGAGGAGTTCCTCGGCGGTCACGACCACATTGGGCGCCGAGACCGACATGGCGGCGACGACGCGGCCGTCGGCGCCGCGGATGGGGGCACCGATGCAGTTGATGGACTCCTCGTGGCCACCGAGGTCGGTGGCCCAGCCCTGTTCGCGCACGGTCGCCAGCTCCTTGAGGAACGCGGCGGCGTTGGGGATCGAACGGGGCGTGTACATGGGGTAGTCGAGCTTGGCGGCGATGGCGCGCCGTTCGGGCTCGGGGAGGTCGGCGAGCAGCAGCTTGGCGACGGCGGCGACGGTGATCGCGACGGGCTTTCCGATACGGGAGTACATCCGGACCGGGTAGCGGCTCTCGACCTTGTCGATGTAGAGGACCTCGCCCTCCTCGTGGACCGCGAGGTGGACGGTGTGCCCGATCTGCTCGTTGAGCGCGGCGAGGTGGGGGTGCGCGATCTCGCGGATGTCGAGGTTCTCGACGGCTTCCTGGGCGAGCGCGAAGAGGCGGGCGCCGAGGCGGTAGCGCTGGTCCTGCTGGCGGTAGACGAGCCCGTGCTCGTGCAGGGTGCGCAGCAGCCGGAGCGCGGTGGACTTGTGCACCCCGAGCCGGTCGGCGACCTGCCCGAGGTCGGCGGGGCCCTGGGCGAGCAGCGGCAGGATGCTCAGTGCTCGGTCGACGGTCTGGCTCATGGCGTACGTACCTCCTGGTCCTCCCCCGTCCAGCCGGGGCCGAGGTGAAGTCTCCCCCAGCCCTCGTCGTCGAGGGCGACGAGCCGATCGGCGTGTGCGATCCAGGAGCTGCGCCGCGAAGCGGCTCCGTGAGGGGTGGTGGCCGGGTGACGGGCGGGCGGGACGCCGAGGTCGCCGGGCTCGGTGAGCGCGGCGGCGGCCATGAGGTGCCCGTGCCGGATCCGGTCCCGTACGGGCAGCCCCCGGAGGGTCCCGGAGAGGAACCCGGCGGCGAAGGCGTCCCCGGCCCCGACGGCCGCGACGACGTCGACGCGGGGGGCGGGAACGGTGGTGACGGTGTCCGTCCCGGCCCCGCCGGGGTGGTTGGCGCGGAGGTCGGACCCGGCCCCGCCGGGGTGGGTGGCGCGGCGCTCGAAGACGACCGCACCCGCGGCACCCCGCTTCACCACGAGAACGCCCGGCTCCGGGAGCGCGGCGCGCACGGCAGCGGCGCCGCACACCCCCCACGCCTCCTCCGCCTCGTCCTCCCCCACGAACACCACGGTCGCGCCGCGCGCCAGCTCCAGCAGCACCCGCCCACCGGCGGCCGCGTCGCGCCACAGCCCCGCCCGGAAGTTCACGTCGAACGAGACCAGGGGCCGGCCCGCCCGTGGCGCGGTCAGCGAACGCGTCAGCGCCAGGCAGTCGTCCGACAGCGCCGCGGTGATCCCGGACAGGTGCAGGACCCGCCCGTCCACGACGGAGTCGTACGGCACGGTCGTCGGCGACATCGCCGAGGCCGCCGACCCGGCCCGGTAGTACGCGACCTCGTGGCCGGCGGTCGCCCGGTCCGTGGCGGTGCGGAAGTAGATGCCCGTCGGCCGCTCGGGGTCGCGCCCCACCGCCGACACGTCGACCCCGTACGCCCCGATCGCCTCCACCAGGTGGTCGCCGAAGCCGTCCGCGCCCACCCGGCTCACCCACTTCGCCCGGTGCCCCGCCGCGGCCAGCGCGCAGGCCACGTTGGACTCGGCGCCGCCGATGGTGCGGGCGAACGAGGGGGCGTCGGCGAGGCGGCCCGGCCGGGAGGGCAGAAAGGTGACCATGGACTCGCCGAGGCAGACGACGTCCACGGGCGGCGCGTCCACGGGCGGGGCTCCGGTCACGTGCGGACTCCTCGTCGATGATGCGGGTCCATTGACCCGGCGCTGGCCCGGATGTTAGACAGCATCAAGCGATATGCGCAATGACCGTTGCAGATGATGCAACGACCTCGACGAGGAGGACTCATGCCCGCCGACCGGCCCACCCCCCAGCTGGCCAACGAGCGCGTCGACCACCGCTTCAAGGCCCTGCCCCCGGACGCCGAGGGCCTGACCGTCGGCGAGCTGGCCGCCCAGCGCCGCAACCTCTTCACGGGCGGCTTCACCACCCCCGTCCTCGCCCTCTCCGCCGAGTCCGTCGAGCACAACCTGCGCCTGCTGGAGAGCTACGCCGAGCGCCACGGCCTCGCCTTCGCCCCGCACGGCAAGACCTCGATGGCCCCGCAGCTCTTCGACCGCCAGCTGGAACACGGCGCCTGGGGCATCACCGCCGCCGTCCCGCACCAGGCCCGCGTCTACCGTGCCCACGGCATCGCCCGGATCTTCCTCGCCAACGAACTCGTCGACGCCCCCGCCCTGCGATGGCTGGCCTCCGAGCTCGACGCGGACCCCGACTTCCGCTTCGTCTGTTACGTCGACTCCGTACGCGGGGTCGAGCTGATGGACACGGCGCTCACCGAGGCCGGCGCCCGCCGCCCCGTGGACGTCGTCGTCGAGCTCGGCGCCGGCGAGGGAGCCCGTACCGGAGCCCGTACCGAGGCCGACTGCACCGCCGTGGCCGACGCCGTCGCGGCGACCACGACCCTGCGCCTGGTCGGCGTCGCCGGCTACGAGGGCGAGGTCCCGCAGGCGACGACCGAGCGGGTGCGCGACTGGCTGAACCGCCTCGTGTCCCTCGCCGCGGACTTCGACAAGGCGGGCCGGTTCTCCCCCGGGATCGGGGAGATCGTCGTCAGCGCGGGCGGCAGCGCCTGGTTCGACGCGGTCGCCGACGCCTTCGCCGAGATCCCCGGACTCTCCCTCCCCGTGCTGAAGCTGCTGCGCTCCGGCGCGTACGTCTCGCACGACGACGGCCACTACCGGCACCTCACCCCCTTCAACCGGGTCCCGGAGGAGGGCGCGCTGCATCCCGCCTTCCGGCTCTGGGCGCAGGTCGTCTCCCGTCCGACGCCCGAGCAGGCGTTCACCAACGCGGGCAAGCGCGACGCCGCTTACGACCTGGACCTGCCCGAGGCACAGGTGGTCCGCGACGGCCGCACGGGCACGGTCCGCCCCGCCGAGGGCATCGCCGTCACCGGCCTGTCCGACCAGCACGGCTGGGTGCGTACGGAGCGGGGCGCCGAGCTGGAGGTCGGCGACTGGCTGGGCATGGGCCTGTCCCACCCGTGCACGTCGTTCGACAAGTGGCAGCTCATCCCGCTGGTCGAGGCGGACGGCACGGTCGTCGACTACATCCGTACCTTCTTCTAGAGGAGCCGGTCACCATGGACCTCGTCATCCGCGACGTGGACGTCATCGACGGCTCCGGCGGGGACTCGTACCGCGCCGACGTCGCCGTCGCCGGCGGCCGGATCGCCGCCATCGTCAAGGAGGCCGCGGCAGCGGGCTGTCAGCGCCCCACCGCCCGTCGCGTCCTGGACGCCGAGGGCCTCGCCCTGTCCCCCGGCTTCATCGACATGCACGCCCACAGCGACCTCGCGCTGCTCCGCGACCCGGAGCACACCGCGAAGGCCGCCCAGGGTGTGACCCTCGAAGTCCTGGGCCAGGACGGGCTGTCGTACGCACCGGCCGACGACCGCACGCTCGCGGAGGTCCGCCGGGCGATCACCGGCTGGAACGGCGACGGATCCGACATCGACTTCGACTGGCGCACGGTCGGCGGGTACCTGGACCGCCTCGACCGCGGGATCGCGGTGAACGCGGCGTATCTGATCCCCCAGGGCACGGTGCGGATGTACGCGGTCGGCTGGGACGACCGCCCCGCCACCGAGGCCGAGCTGAACCGGATGCGGCAGCTGGTCGCGGAGGGCATGGAGCAGGGCGCGGTGGGCATGTCCTCGGGGCTGACGTACACCCCGGGCATGTACGCGCCCGATTCCGAACTCACGGAACTCTGCAAGGTCGTGGCGGGGTACGGCGGCTACTACTGCCCGCACCACCGCTCGTACGGCGCCGGTGCGCTCCAGGCGTACGAGGAGATGGTGGCCCTCACGCGGGACGCGGGCTGCGCGCTGCATCTGGCGCACGCGACGATGAACTTCGGCGTGAACAAGGGCAAGGCGCCGGACCTCCTGTCCCTCCTCGACGAGGCCCTCGCCGCCGGCTCCGACATCACGCTCGACACCTACCCGTACACGCCCGGCTGCACGACCCTCGTGGCGATGCTGCCGAGCTGGGCGAGCGAGGGCGGTCCGGAGGCGATCCTCGCGCGGCTGCGGGACCCGGAGACCTCGGAACGGATCCGCCACCACCTGGAGGAGATCGGTTCGGACGGCTGCCACGGCGTGCCGATCGAGTGGGACACGATCGAGATCTCGGGCGTGAGCGACCCGGGACTCCTGTCCTGCGTGGGCAGGACGATCGCCCGGTCCGCCGAGATACGCGGCGAGGCCCCGTGGGTCACGGCCCGCCGCCTGCTGATCGACGACAGGCTGGGCTCGACGATCCTCCAGCACGTCGGCCACGAGGAGAACGTCCGCGCGATCATGCGCCACCGGGTCCACACCGGGGGCTCGGACGGCATCCTCCAGGGCCTCAAGCCGCACCCGCGGGCGTACGGGACGTTCCCGGAGTACCTGGGGAAGTACGTACGCGAGGAGGGCGTGCTCTCCCTGGAGCAGTGCGTGGCCCACCTGACCTCCCGCCCGGCGGCCCGGCTCCGCCTCCCGGACCGGGGCCTGATCCGTGAGGGCTATGTGGCGGACATGGTCCTGTTCGACCCGAGGACGGTGGCGGCGGGCTCGACGTACGCGGCTCCCCGCGCCTATCCGGTGGGCATACCCCACGTCCTGATCGACGGAAGGTTCGTGATCGAGGACGGCAAGCGTACGGACGTCCTGGCCGGCCGGGCGATCCGCCGCACGAAGTAGGTCCCCACCCCACCCCGTGGTGGGCGAACGTCCCCCCGCCCACCCCACCACCCCGTGTGGGCAGTCGTCCCGCTGGGGCGGGACGGGTGGGCACACGGGACGGCGCCCTCACGGGCGCGTCCGCTCCAGGGGCCCGTCCACCACGGGGGCGGTTCCCGGGGCGGGCCGCGCCCACGACTCGCGCCGCACCCACAAGAGGCCCGCCGCCAGAACGACCCCCGCCACCACGAACCCGTACCACGGCGTGTGCCCCGACGGAGCCGTCTCGTACACCAGCGCCCCCGACACCACGGCCAGGACCTGCCCCACCCGCGTGTGCCACGCCACCGCGGCCACCACCGCCGTCCCCCACAGCAGATACCAGGGCTGCACCATCGGCGACAGCGCCACCAGCGCCACCAGCGAAAGCCCGAGGCCCAGCACCGGATCGATCCGCCCCTTCCACGCCCGCCACGCGAGCGCCAGGATGATCGCCACCGCCGCGAGAAGCCCGAGCTTCTGCACCACGCCCTTCACCGGATCGGGGTCGTCCGCGAGCAGCAGCCCGAGCCCCAGCCCCACGTCACTGGTCACCGACAGCGCGGTGTGGATGGCTCCGGCGACGCCCTGCGTACGCACCCATCCGAACCCGGTTCCGGCCACCACCGTGGCCCCCGCGGCGACCGCCCCCGCCACCAGCCCCGGCAGCACGAGCCCCTTCACCAGGCCCACCGCACCCCGTGCGCCACCGTCCCGCCGCGCGACCATCACCCCGATGAAGAGCAGCGCGACCGCCGCCGGCGACTTGATCATCATCGCGAGCCCGACGAGTACGCACCCGAGGACCCACCGTCCCCGCACCGCGAGCAGGACGCCGCCGAGCATGAGCCCGATCATGAGCCCGTCGTTGTGCATCCCGCCGACGACGTGAATGAGCAGCAGTGGATTGAGCGCGGCCAGCCACAGCGCTCCGCTGCCACCGCCCAGCCCCCGTACGGCCCAGACGATCAGCGCGAGGGCGCCGAGAGCGATCAGCCGCATCCCGAGGACGGCGGGGACGATCTCCCCACCCGTCACCTTCACCACGGCCTGCGCGAGGACGAGGAAGACCGGCCCGTACGGAGCGGGGGTGTCGGTCCAGTGCCCGCCGACGCTGGCGGCCGCGTCCGCCCCGAGGTCGCCGGGGCCGAGGACGGACGGCCCGCCCCCGTACACGTCGTGCCCCTCCAGGACCATGGCGCCCTGCGCGATGTAGCTGTAGACGTCGGCGCTGTACAGCGGCGGCGCGAGCACCAGCGGCGCGGTCCACCACGCCAGCGTGCCGAGCACCCCGTCCCGCGCGCCCCGCACCCCGCGCGCCAGCAGCACCCCGTACCGCAACCACACCGCGACGAGGAGCGTCAGCCCCAGGTACGCGAGGAGGGCGCCGGCCACGGTCGCCGCGGACCCGCGGGGCGCCCACACCCCCCACGGCTCACGCGCGGGCAGCGTCCCGGCCGTGTAGCCGCCCACGGCGACGGCGAGCGCCCCGAAAGCACCGAGCCACCGGCAGCCGGAGGCGCTCCACAGGCCGCTCCACCGCGACACGACCGCCTGTCTCACTGCGTCCGCTTCTGTTTCCCGGGTGCGGAGCCCGACTTCCCGGGCTTCTCACCCGTGGAACCGTCGGACGACGTGCCGGAAGCGCCGTCCGTCGCGGTGGCGGACGCGGTCGCCGTACCGGAGGCGCTCGGACGGGCAGACGCCGACGCGGACGCCGAGGCGGACCCTGACGGCTGCGAGGCGGACGGTGCCGGTGTGCCGGTGGCACCGCCCTCCGCGTCGTCCCCCGACGGATCGGCCTGGATCAGCGCCGGCAGCCCCGGACGCCCGTCGTCCCCGGTCGGGGTCCCGCCGGTCTGCCCGGAGCGGAACGCGCCGGAGACGACCGCGACCACCACTCCGAGGACGACGACACCGCCCCCGGCCAGCAGCCGCCCCGCCCTGGGGGTCCGCCGCGCCGTGGCATGACGGCGGCGGCGCCCCGGGGCACCTGCGGCACGGTCGTCCTGGTGGCTCATGGGCGCGAATTCTACGGAGCGGCCGCGCGTCCCGGCGCACCGGTCGTTCCCCGGCCTCCGCGCCCCGCCCCGCGCCCCGCCACCCATCCCGTTCCGCCCGACGTGTCCCAAAACACGAGGCGCCCCGCTCCGGCCCGCCGTAAGCTCTCGACATGCAGGTGATCCAGTCCACGAAGCTCGCCAACGTCTGTTACGAAATCCGGGGCCCGGTGCTCGAAGAGGCGATGCGGCTGGAGGCTGCGGGTCATCGCATCCTCAAGCTCAACACCGGCAACCCGGCCGCCTTCGGCTTCGAGTGCCCGCCGGCGATCCTCGAGGACGTCCTGCGCAACCTCGCCGACGCCCACGGCTACGGCGACGCGAAGGGCCTGCTCGCCGCCCGCCGCGCGGTGATGAGCCACTACGAGACCAAGGGCATTCCGCTCTCCGTCGAGGACATCTACCTCGGCAACGGCGTCTCCGAGCTGATCCAGATGTCGATGCAGGCACTGCTCGACGACGGCGACGAGGTCCTCGTCCCCGCCCCGGACTATCCGCTGTGGACCGCCTCGGTCTCCCTCGCGGGCGGCACCGCCGTGCACTACCGCTGCGACGAGCAGGCGGACTGGATGCCGGACCTCGCCGACATCGAGCGGAAGATCACCGATCGCACCAAGGCGATCGTGATCATCAATCCGAACAACCCCACGGGCGCCGTCTACGACGACGAGATGCTCCGCTCCCTCACCGAGATCGCCCGCCGCCACAACCTGGTCGTCTGTTCCGACGAGATCTACGACAAGATCCTCTACGACGGCACGACGCACACCCCCACCGCCGCCATCGCCCCCGACCTGCTCGTCCTCACGTTCAACGGGATGAGCAAGAACTACCGGGTCGCCGGCTTCCGCTCCGGCTGGCTGGCGGTCTGCGGCCCCAAGGCCCACGCCACCTCGTACATCGAGGGACTGACGATCCTCGCCAACATGCGACTGTGCGCCAACATGCCCGCGCAGCATGCGGTGGCCGCCGCCCTGCAGGGCCGACAGTCGATCGAGGACCTGGTGCTGCCCGGCGGCCGGCTTCTGGAGCAGCGCGACACGGCGTACGAGCTGCTCACCCAGATTCCCGGCGTGACCTGTGTGAAGCCGAAGGGCGCCCTGTACCTCTTCCCGCGGCTCGACCCGAACGTCTACAAGATCAAGGACGACCGGCAGATGGTCCTCGATCTGCTGCGGGCCGAGAAGATCATGGTCGTGCACGGCACCGGCTTCAACTGGCACGAGCCGGACCACTTCCGCATCGTCACGCTCCCCACGGCCACGGACCTTGCGGACGCGGTGACCCGGATCGGCCGTTTCCTGGACGGCTACAGCCAGCCGTAGCTCATCCACATCGGACCACGCTCAACTTTAGATTGAATCTAAGCTAGGATGGCCGCAGAGCTACTGCAGGAGGCCGTCCCATGTACGAACCGATCCGCACGAAGTCGGTCCACCGGATGGCCGACGACGACCAGAACGCGTACCCGCACCGCTCCCGCGAGGAGGAGCTGGACATCCAGCTCGCCGGACATCTCGCCGCACTGCTCGCCGTCACGGACGAGCTGGGCGACGCGGCGGCCGGCGAGCTCATCGCCCGGCAGGTGGCGCGGCTGCGCGGCGCGCCGCCGGCCCGGCACGCGGGACTGAGCGGCTCGAACGCCCAGTCGCTGCACCGACGCGCCCACGCCCTCGCGGGCCGCGCCCTGGTCGTCGCCGCCTCCCGGGCCGACACGGCCGTCGCGATCCTCGCCGCCGAGCGCATGGACGCGCACACCGCGGCGCTGACCTCACCCGAGCTGGTCAGCGCCCCCTGACGGCCCCGGGCCGCGTGCCGGGGAGGCGCGCGACCCGGGTGCCACCCAGCATCGCGGCCACGGAACCGTGGCCGCCGCGCGGCGCACCGCCACCCCTGCGCGGAGGCGAGCACGGTACACGGCGCTCCGGTTCGGTACCGGGATCGGTCCTTCACCCGCCGTCCACCCAACTCCCCCTGGAATGTGGGCTTCCGCGAGCAACCTGCACCCGTGAGACGCATTCTGGGAATCGTCCTGGCCGTCCTGCTCCTCGGCGGCGTGGCCGTCGCCCTCGTGGCGGGCGGCGACAAGGACAAGAGCACGGCAACGAAGACCGTGCGAGGAGTCATCGGATCGGAGAAGGCGGAGTTCTTCGCCGATCCCAAGGTGGTGAAGGCCCTGGCCGACAAGGGCTTCACCGTGAAGGCGGAGACCTCCGGGTCCTGGGACATGGAGCGACTTCCGCTCGACGGATACGACTTCGCGTTCCCCTCGTCCAAGGCGCCGGCCGACGAGCTGCGGGCCAGGACGAAGGTGAAGGGCTCCGTGCTGCGCCCCTTCTACTCACCGCTCGTGGTCGTCGCCCACAGCTCCGCCGCCGAGGTCCTCGCCGACAACGGCCTGGTCACCCTGGCCGCCGGAGGCCGCACCGGCACCCTGCGCATGGGCCCGTACCTGGAGGCCGCGAAGGCCGACCGGACCTGGCAGCAGCTCAAGGGCGCGGCCGGACATCCGGAGCTGAGCGGCACGGTCTTCATCACGTCGACCGACCCGATCGCCTCCAACTCCGGCGCGCTCTACCTCGCCGCGGCGAGCTATGTCGCCGACGGCGGCAAGGTCGCGGGCGACAAGGCGGCCGTGGACCGCACGGCGCCGCTGCTGCGCAAGCTGATCCGGGTGCAGGGCGCCCAGCAGTCCGGCTCGGACGCCCCGTTCCGGGACTTCGTCAGCGGTGTCGGAAACCAGCTGGTGCTCGTGTACGAGTCCCAGGTCGCCTCCCCGCTCCTCGCCGCGCAGGACCTGGGAGACCTGGTGGTGCTGTACCCGGACACCACGGTGATCAGCGACCACACGGTCGTACCGCTCAGCGAGAACGGCCGGGCGCTCGGCGAACTCCTCACCTCCGACAAGGAGTTGCGTGAGCTCGCGGTGGGCCACGGCTTCCGCCCGCAGGGCGCCGTCGCCGAGTTCACGGCCGCGACCGGCACCCTCAAAGACCGCCTCAACCAGACCATGACCGGAGTCCGCCAGGCGCCCGTGCCCACCAGCGAGGTGCTGCACGAGATGGCGCGGCGGGCCCGAACCCAGGGGGACCCCGCATGACCACGCCCGAAGCCCCGTTGATCCTCACCCCGCCGGAGCCGGTCGCCCCGGTCCGTACCGAACAGGCTGCCGGCCTCGTCCCGCTCGACGAGTCCGTCCGTACCGAGATGACCCGCAGGGCGGACGAGTACGTCGGCTCGCTCGCCGGGCTCGACACCCGCTCGCCCGAGTTCGCGGGCCGTATCGGCGAGATCGCCGCGCTCGGGGCCGGCGAGATGCGCAGCGCCGCCGCGCAGTCGAACAGGATGCTCGACCGTACGGTCCGCTCGCTGGCCGACGGCGGCGGCGACGCCCAGTCGCGGGTCGGCTCCTCGCTGGTGGAGCTGCGCCGCACGGTCGAGGACCTCGACCCGCGCGACACTCCCGGCAAGGGGGCCCGGCGCCTCCTGTCGAAGCTGCCGGGTGGCAACAAACTGCGCGACCACGTCGCCAGGTACGCCTCCTCGCAGGGCACGCTGAACCGGATCGTGGGGTCGCTGCGCGGCGGCCAGGACGAGCTGCGCCGCGACAACGCGGCGCTGCAGACCGAGCGGACCAGGCTCTGGGAGACCATGGGCAAGCTCCAGGAGTACGCGATCCTCACCGAGGCCCTGGACGCGGCCGTGGAGGAGCGCGTCGCTCTGACGGCGGACCCGTCGGCGGCGGACGCGCTGCGGTCCGACGTCCTCTTCCCGGTCCGCCAGAAGCACCAGGACCTGCTGACCCAACTCGCCGTCTGCGCGCAGGGATACCTGGCGATGGACGTCGTCCGCCGCAACAACGACGAGCTGATCAAGGGCGTCGACCGGGCGGCGACGACGACGGTCTCGGCGCTGCGGATCGCGGTGATGCTCTCCTCCGCCCTGGAGAACCAGCGCAAGGTGGTCGAGCAGGTCAACGTGCTGCGCTCGACGACGGAGGACCTGATCCGCGGCAACGCGGAGATGCTGGCGACACAGAGCGGCGAGATCCAGCGCATCGCGGCGGACCCGGCGGTGGGCGCGGAGACGCTGCGCGCGGCGTTCCAGCAGATCTACCGGACGCTCGACGCGATCGACACGTACAAGGTCCAGGCGACGGAGTCGATGGCGGCGACGGTCGAGTCCCTGACCTCCGAACTCCGGACCGCCGGCGCCTACCTGGACCGCACCCGCCGCAGGAGCGAGCTGGAAGGCGGCCTGGAGTGACGTCCTTCGCACCGGGGCCCGGCAGGCAGCCGTCGGTCGCCGCCGACGGCACCACCGCCCGCATGCGCGCCCGGCGTGCCCGCCGCCCCGCCGCCCTGGCCCTCGCGCTCGTCGCGCTCATGGCCGCCGCCACCGCCTGCACCGCCGGCGGTGGCGGTGACGACGGCGACGGCGACGGCGGTACGCAGGCCGGTCCGCCCCGCACGCTCCGCGTCCTCGCCTCCTCCGAGCTCGCCGACATGGAGCCCGTCCTCGACGAGGCGCACAAGGCGACCGGGGTCACCGTCAGGCCCACGTACGTCGGCACGCTCGACGCCGTCGAGCAGATCGCGTCCGGCGCGGCGGAGAAGTCGTACGACGCGGTCTGGCTCTCCTCCAACGACTACCTGCGGCTGCGTCCCGACACCGCGAAGAAGATCACCGGCGAGACCCCGATCATGACCTCCCCGGTCGCTCTCGGTCTCCGCCCGGGCGCCGTGGCCCGCCTCGGCTGGGACCCCGCCAAGGTCACCTGGTCGCAGATCCACCAGGCCGTGGCCGAGAAGAGGCTCGGGTACGGCATGACCGACCCGGCCCGTTCCAACTCGGGCTTCTCCGCGCTGGTCTCGGTCGCGTCCGGTCTCTCCGGCGCCCAGTCGGCCCTCACGGAGAAGGACGTCGCCGCGGCCACGCCGAAGCTCAAGGAGTTCTTCGGCGGCCAGAAGCTGACCTCCGGCTCCTCCGGCTGGCTGGCCACCGCCTGGTCCCGCCGTACGGACGTCGACGCGCTGATCAACTACGAGTCCGTGCTGCTCAATTCGGCGGAGAAGCTTGACGTCGTCCGCCCCGTGGACGGTGTCGTCACCGCCGACTACCCCTTCACGCTCCTCACCTCCGCGAGCCCGGACGCGAAGCAGGCCGCCGCGAGCCTCACCGCCCATCTCCGCACCCCGGCCGCCCAGCGGATGATCACCAACCGGACCCTGCGCCGCCCGGTGGTCCCCGGCGTGGAGCCGGCCGATCCGCTCACCGCCGACCAGCGCCGCGAACTGCCGTTCCCCGGCAGCCGGTCCGTCGCCGACGGCCTCCTCGACGCGTACGAGAACAAGCTCCGCCGCCCCTCCCGTACCGTCTACGTCCTCGACACCTCCGGCTCCATGGAAGGCGAGCGGCTCACCCGGCTCAGGTCGGCGCTCGCCGAGCTGACCGGGGACTTCCGGGACCGCGAGACGGTCACCCTGATGCCCTTCGGCTCCGCGGTGAAGCAGGGCGAGGTCCGTACGTACACGGTCGACCCGGCCGCCCCGAAGAAGGCCATCGACGCCATGCGCGCGCAGGCCGACGGGCTCTCCGCCTCCGGCGGGACCGCGATCTACTCCAGCCTGAAGGAGGCGTACGAACACCTCGGCACCGCCCCCGAAGGCGACACCTTCACCTCGATCGTGCTGATGACGGACGGCGAGAACACCGACGGCGAGCCGGTCGCCGCCTTCGACTCCTTCTACCAGGGTCAGCCGCCGGCCCAGCAGCGGACTCCGGTCTTCCCGATCCTCTTCGGGGACTCCGACCGCACCGAACTCGACCACATCGCCTCCCTGACCGGCGGCCGGCTCTTCGACGCCACCCAGGGCTCGCTGGACGGAGCCTTCGAGGAGATCCGTGGCTACCAATAGGGCCCTCGCCTTCCTCGAGTCCCGCAAGAATCTGACCGGCTGCGCCTGCGGCCTGGCCGGGCTCGCCGTCACCTTCACCGGCGCGGCGGGCTCCCTCTGGCCGGTGGTCGTCGCGGGCCTGTACGGCGCGGGCGCGCTGATCGCCCCGCCCGAGCGGCCGCCCGCGCCGGAGTTCCCGGACGCCGCGGAGCAGCTGGACGCCCTGCGGGCGGACTTCGCGACCCTGCGCGGCTATCTCGCGGAGGTCGAGCTGCCGCCTGCCGCCGCCGGCCGTCTCACCGAGCTGGACGCTCTGCTCGACGCACTGCTCGCGCCGGGGTGGGTCAGCGATCCGGAGCATCTGCACGTGCTGGCCCGGGCGGTGCGCCAGGACGTTCCGGAGGCGGTGGACACCTTCGTACGGACGCGTTGGTGGACCCGGGTCACGCCGGGTTCCGAGCCCCCGGAGCGCCATCTCGAACGCCAGTTGACGGCGCTCCACGCCGAGGCCGCCGAGATCGCGGCCGCCCTCCAGGACGCGGAGGCGATGCGCCAGCGCACGCATACGCAGTACCTGGAGGACCGGCGCCATCCCTGACCTCGCATGGGTCCAGGAGCAGAAAAGCACCGGCCCCCGAAGCCGTGAGGGGGCTTCGGGGGGCCGGTGTGCATCGTGACGAGCCGTTCGTGACCCCACTGGTCAGGGCGGTGTTCGGGGCGACCCGTCACGAGTCTTGAGGCGCGGGATCAGCCCAGGCGCTCGACCAGCGCGCGGTACTCGTCCCACAGTTCCTTCGGGGTGTGGTCGCCGAAGGTGTTCAGGTGCTCGGGGACCAGGGCGGCCTCCTCGCGCCAGACGTCGCGGTCGACCTTGAGCAGGAACTCGAGGTCCTCCGCGGGCAGCTCCAGGCCCTCGGTGTCGAGCGAGTCGACGGTCGGCAGGATGCCGATCGGGGTCTCGACGCCCTCGGCCTTGCCCTCCAGGCGCTCGACGATCCACTTCAGGACGCGGCTGTTCTCGCCGAAGCCGGGCCAGACGAACTTGCCGGCGTCGTTCTTGCGGAACCAGTTCACGTAGTAGATCTTCGGGAGCTTGGCGGCGTCGCCCTTTGCCGCAGCGGTCCCCCCGACCTTGACCCAGTGGGCCATGTAGTCGCCCATGTTGTAGCCGCAGAACGGCAGCATGGCGAAGGGGTCGCGGCGCAGCTCGCCGACCTTGCCCTCGGCGGCGGCGGTCTTCTCGGAGGCGACGTTCGCGCCGAGGAAGACGCCGTGGTTCCAGTCGAAGGACTCGGTCACCAGCGGCACCGCGGAGGCGCGGCGGCCGCCGAAGAGGATCGCCGAGATCGGCACACCCTTGGGGTCCTCCCACTCCGGCGCGGCGATCGGGCACTGCGAGGCCGGGACGGTGAAGCGGGCGTTCGGGTGGGCGGCCGGCGTCTCGGACGCGGGCGTCCAGTCGTTGCCCTTCCAGTCCGTGAGGTGGGCCGGGGGCTCCTCGGTCATGCCCTCCCACCAGACGTCGCCGTCGTCGGTCAGCGCGACGTTGGTGAAGACGGCGTTGCCCCAGAGGGTCTTCATGGCGTTGGCGTTGGTGTGCTCGCCGGTGCCGGGCGCGACGCCGAAGAAGCCGGCCTCGGGGTTGATCGCGTAGAGGCGGCCGTCCTCGCCGAAGCGCATCCAGGCGATGTCGTCGCCGATGGTCTCGACCGTCCAGCCGGAGATCGTGGGCTCCAGCATGGCCAGGTTGGTCTTGCCACAGGCGGACGGGAACGCGGCGGCGACGTACTTGGACTCGCCCTGCGGCGGGGTGAGCTTGAGGATCAGCATGTGCTCGGCGAGCCAGCCCTCGTCACGCGCCATGACGGACGCGATGCGCAGGGCGTAGCACTTCTTGCCGAGCAGGGCGTTGCCGCCGTAGCCGGAGCCGTACGACCAGATCTCACGGGTCTCGGGGAAGTGCGAGATGTACTTGGTGGAGTTGCAGGGCCACGGCACGTCCTCCTGACCCTCGTCCAGGGGGGCGCCCAGCGTGTGGACGGCCTTCACGAAGAAGCCGTCGGTGCCGAGCTCGTCGAGGACGGCCTGTCCCATGCGGGTCATGGTGCGCATGGAGACGGCGACGTACGCGGAGTCGGTGATCTCGACGCCGATCGCGGAGAGCGGCGAGCCGACCGGGCCCATGCAGAAGGGCACGACGTACATGGTGCGGCCACGCATCGAGCCCTGGAAGATGCCCTTCTCGCCCGCGAAGATCTCCTTCATCTCCGCCGGGGCCTTCCAGTGGTTGGTCGGGCCCGCGTCCTCCTCCTTCTCGGAGCAGATGAAGGTCCGGTCCTCGACGCGCGCGACGTCGGTCGGGTCGGAGGCGGCGTAGTACGAGTTCGGACGCTTGATCGGGTCAAGCTTCTTGAACGTGCCCTTGGCGACGAGCTCCTCGCAGAGGCGCTCGTACTCGGCCTCGGATCCGTCGCACCAGACCACGGCGTCCGGCTGCGTGATCGCCGCGATCTCGTTCACCCAGGAGATCAGCTCCTGGTGCTTGGTCGGAAGGGTGGTGGGAGCCGCGTTCTCGCGCGCCACGATTGCTCCTTGATGAGGGGTTTTTAGATGTCTGCCCCGTGGGGGCTGCGACCCGGATGCGTCGTAGCTGCTCATCCGGTGCCGACCGCACTCATTTGATCATCCGACGCATACGCCCATATGTCCAGAGGGCCGCACACGTGAGCATCGCCACTCGGATCTGGGACCTACGGGTGCGTAGGTAGCATTCGGCTCATGACTTCAGCCGTGCCGGACGTGACCCGGATAGAGCACACCTCGTCCCACCCGCATCTGCTGAAGCCCAGGCTCAGGGGTTGGCTGCACGCGGGGATGTTCCCGGCGGTGATCGTCGCGGGCCTCACCCTCGTCGCCCTCTCCGACTCTCCGCGGGCCCGGATCGCCTGCGGGATCTACGTCCTCACGGCCTGCCTGCTCTTCGGCATCTCCGCGCTGTACCACCGCGGAAACTGGGGACCGCGCGGCGAGGCCATCCTGCGGCGCCTCGACCACGCCAATATCTTCCTGATCATCGCGGGTACCTATACCCCGCTCACGCTGCTCCTCCTCCCCGACTCCACCGGGCGGCCGCTGATGTGGGCGGTCTGGGTCGCCGCCGCGGCCGGCATCGCCTTCCGGGTCTTCTGGGTCGGCGCCCCCCGCTGGCTGTACACGCCCTGCTACATCGCGATGGGGTGGGCCGCCGTCTTCTTCCTGCCCGACTTCATGCGGGCCGGCGGCATCGCCGTCCTCGTCCTCGTCATCGTCGGCGGACTGCTCTACAGCGCCGGCGGCGTGATCTACGGCATGAAGCGGCCGAACCCGTCCCCCCGCTGGTTCGGCTTCCACGAGGTCTTCCACTCGCTGACCCTGGCGGCCTTCATCGTCCACTACGTCGGCATCTCGCTGGTCGCCTACCAGCACGCGTGAGCCCCACAATGGCGGCCATGGCCGCCGAACCGACCCCTCCGCCCAGCCTGCGCGAGCGCAAGAAGCTCAGGACCCGCGCCGCGATCCGCGAAGCGACGTACCGGCTCGTCGCCGAGCAGGGGTACGAGGCCGCCACCGTGGACCGCATCGCGGCGGCCGCCGACGTCTCCCCCTCCACCGTGGTGCGCTACTTCCCCGTCAAGGAGGACATCCTCCTCACCGACGAGAGCGACGCCGTCCTCGACGCCCGGCTGCGGGCCCGGCCGGCCGGCGAGGAGCCGCTGGAGTCCCTCCGCGCCGTCGTCCTCGACGCGGTCGCGACGGCGCTCGCCGACGAACCGGCGGAGACCCGGCTGCGCGCCCGCGTGATGGTCGAGGTTCCGGCGGTACGGGCCCGGCTCACCGAGACCGCCGCCGAGACCGCGCAGCTGCTGGCCCGCGCCCTCGCCGAGCGCACCGGCCGCGACCCCGACGACCTGGAGGTACGGGTCTTCACCGCGGCGGTCCTCGGCGCCCTGCGCGAGGCGACCGTCTACTGGGCCGAGCGCGGACAGACCGACGACCTGGTCCGGCTTCTCGACCGGACCGTCGACACGCTCAAGGGTGGTCTGTCGCTCCGAGCGCTCCCCTGACGACCTGCCCCGACTCCGGATTGTCCGGACACCCCCACACCCCGTGCGGGCAGTAGTCCGTGAACGTCTGGTAGACCGGCCGGTGCCGCGCGAACCAGTCGAGCATCCCCCGTACGTACGCCGGATTGTCGCCGTTGCGGAAGAGACCCCACTCCGGGTACGAGACGGGCTTGCCGTGCTCGGCCGCGAACCGCACATGGTGCGCGAGCCCGAAGTCCTCGGTGACCTGCCCTTCGAAGGAGAGCCCCTCGGGCTGGTCGTAGGCGTCGAGCCCGATGATGTCGACGTACGCGTCGCCCGGGTAACAGCGCGGCCACTCCACTGCGTCCCGCCCCCGGCTCGCGGTGAAGTCGAAACGGAACCGCTGTCCCGGCACCGCGCGCAGCACGTCCACGACCCGCCGCCAGTACGCCTTCCAGCTCTCCGGATCCGGTCCGCAGCGATGGCTGTAGGTGGTGCCGTTCATCTCCCAGCCGAGCACGAGCACGGCGTCGGAGAGCCGGTTCTCGACGAGCCGCTCCCCCAGGGTCCGGAAGTGACCGTCGTACGCCCCCGCCGCCCCGCGCCGCAGCCCGGCCCTGACCTCGGCGTCCGCCAGCCCCTCCTCGTTCCGGTCGAGCAGCGGCACGTTCAGGACGAACAGCCGCCCCGGCCCCTCCTCCTTCCACCGCGCCCACGGCTCGAAGAGCGCGGGGTGGCCCTCGATGTTGGACCAGCGGTCGCCGGGCAGATAGGTGTGGCCGACGGTCAGCGACGCGCCACCGAGCCAGCGCTGCACCTCGGCGATCCGCCGCACACCCGTCTCGTCGGAGCCGGTGAAGAAGCCGGACGGCACCGTCACCCGCGCCGGGTCGGACGGGGCCGGCTCCGCGAGGTGCCGGGAGCCCGGCGCGATGCGGTCGTCGGACAGGACGAGCGCGAGAACGGCCGCGAGCAGCACGATCAGTGCGGCCCGCGGCCAGGAGAGGAGGGTCACGTCAGCTGGTCCAGAAGTCCCACCATCGGGTCAGGATCAGCATCCCGATGATCCCGATGTGCAGGACGGGCAGCGCGAAGGTGAAGTCCTCGAAGAACCCCTTCACGGCGGCGGGCGCCGGCAGCACACCCGTGCGGACGTTGTGCGAGGTGACGTACCAGAACATGACGATCGTGGCGGTCCAGGCCAGACAGCACCAGAGGCAGAGCGCGTTGATCTCGTACAGCGACTGGTGCATCAGCCAGGTGCAGAACCCGACGCCGAACAGCATCCCGGCGTTGAGGCCGAGCCAGAACCAGCCGCGGTAGCGGGCACCGGCGAGGACCCCGGCGCCGATGGCGACGACCATCCCGTACGTCACCAGACCGAGCATCGGGTTCGGGAAGCCGAACACCGCCGCTTGCTCGCTCTTCATGATGTTGCCGCAGGACACGACCGGATTGAGACTGCAGCCCGGCTGGAAGTTCGGGTCCTCCAGGAGCTTGAACTTGTCGATCGTGATGACCCAGGCGGCCAGCACCCCGGCCGCCCCGGTGATCATCAGCAGCACTCCGAGGGCCCGGCTCGCGCCGATCGTCCCGGCGTCCTCCCGGGCCTCCTCCTGCCGCTGCCCCGGCACCCCGCCCCGTACGTTGACCGTCGCCATGACGCGCCCCCTCTCCGCTCAGCCCTGCAGCCGCCGGACGGGCAGCAGAAGGTGCGCCGCGGCCCCCACGACCTCGTCGTCGGTGACGTAGGAATGCAGCAGCTCCTGCGTGACCGCCTCTCCGGGCACCGCGTCGGGCCAGGGACGCACGGAGCAGATGAGGTAGGCGTGCCCGTTGGTGTGCGCGGCCGCCTCCCACTCCGCCGGGACGGGGATCTGCACCTTCAGGAACGGCATGGTGAGCACGGCCCGCTGGGCCTCGACGAGCAGATGGGCGCCGGTCGACCGCTCCACCGAGGTGTCGACGACCCTGCCTCCGAGCGGCAGGCCCATGCCTTCGAGGGCGGCCCGCATCGCCTCTTCGCCGGCCTCGGGGCCGTCGCGGCCGTCCCCGAGCGAATACACCATCAGAAAGGGGGTGACGGGCATATCGGCGGTGGGGCCGATGGTCCACGGAACGACGGTGAGCGTCCCGAAGGGGGATTCGCTGCGCGCCGAGGAAACGACATTGGGAGAGGTCATGAATCGGGATGCTAGTGGCCGAACACCCGTCACCCCGGACCGAATTCACTCGATCGGCCGACATTCATCCCGCTGGCATGTCGCTCGCAACGAAGTCGGGTTTCCATCGTTGTGCCCTGAGGGCTCCCCCTGCCTTCGGGTGGGGACCCCAGCCGACATCAGGAGATCCTTCATGATCGTCTCGCGCCGCGTCGCCCTGCGGTCCCTCTTCACCCTGACCGTCGCCGCGTTCACCGGCGGCGCGCTGGCCCGTATCGTCACCGCGCCGCGCCGGCCCCCGGTCGCCTCCGGCGACACCTTCGACGAGATGTACGGGGGCCGCCGCATCCAGGCCCGCCCCACGACCTCGGGCGTCCCGGAGGTCCTCGTCGACGGCCGGCCGCTGCATCTGATGCGCTGCGCGGACGGCGGCTATCTCACCCCCATCGACCACTACCAGACCTATCCGACGCCGCTGACGGCCACCCGCGCGGCCGTGGACGAGCTCGGGTCCGCCCCGCTGAGCCGCTTCGCCGCCGCCCACGGTGCCCACCCGGGAGGGAGCTCGCGTGGTGTACACGCGTAAGAACCAGCGCGATCTGACGAGCGCCGAGCGGCGGAAGTTCGTCGCCGCGATCCTGGAGCTCAAGCGGACGGGAGCCTACGACGACTTCGTCCGCACACACATCGACTACTACGTCGCCGACGGGGACGACCGTCTGCGCGTCGCCCATATGACGCCCAGCTTCCTGCCCTGGCACCGCAAGTTCCTGCTGGAGTTCGAGCGCGCGCTGCGCGGGATCGACTCGACGGTCACCGTGCCGTACTGGGACTGGACCCGGGACAACACCCCGGCGGCCTCGCTGTGGGGCGAGGACTTCATGGGCGGCAACGGACGGCGCGGCGACTTCCAGGTGACGACCGGGCCCTTCGCCTACGCGGGCGGCCGCTGGACAGTGAAGCACAACATGACCGAGGGCCGGTTCCTGACCAGGGACTTCGGCCGCTCCTCGGATCCGATCGCGCTGCCGACGAAGGCACAGCTCGACGAGGTGATGAAGGAGACGGTGTACGACGTGGAGCCCTGGAACTCCACGAGCGAGACGGGGTTCCGCAACCGACTGGAGGGCTGGGCCCCGGGCCGGGGCAACGACCGCTTCCGCATCCACAACCGGGTGCACCGCTGGGTGGGCGGTCTGATGCTCGGCGGAGCCTCCGTCAACGATCCGGTCTTCTGGCTCCACCACTCCTTCGTCGACCTTCTCTGGTCGCGCTGGCAGCAGCGCAATCCGCGGGCCGGCTATGCGCCGGTGCACCCCCCGCAGCTGGGCGAGTCGCAGTACCGCCGGATCGCCGCCCGCGACGAGAAGATGGGCCCGTGGGGTGTCACTCCGGCCCAGATGCTCGACCACAGCGGGATCTACCGCTACGCGTAGCGGTCCGCGCGTACGCGCCCACGGGCACGGAAGCGGCCCCCCGGCAGGTGTCCGGGGGCCGCTCGCCGCTGAGGGGTGATCAGCCGCCGTAGCCACCGTCGTGGTGACCGTCGACGTTCGCGCACTGGTTGCCGAACGCCGGGTTGATCAGACCGATGACGGTGACGGTGTTGCCGCAGAGGTTGACCGGGATGTGGACCGGGACCTGCACGACGTTGCCGGAGGCGACACCGGGAGAGTGAGCGGCAACGGCCTCGGCGCCCGAGTCGGCGACGGCCATGCCGGCTCCGCTGAGGGCAACGGCACCCGTGCCGGCGAGGACAGCGGCAGCCTTCGCGATGCGAGACATCAAGAACTCCTTGAACGTGGAAAGGCGACCGAGAATGACGGCCGACATTCCCGTTCAACGCCGCAACGGCGCACGGGTCACGGCCTTTAGACCGGACGGGACGGAAATGACGCGGGAAGGCCCGCAGACCACCGGTCGGCCCACCGTCGGATACGGCGGAGCGGACCTGTGGATCTGCGGGCCGCGGCCATGCGACAAGCCTTCTGTTGTAACGAGCAACGACCCCTCGGGTGGCGGGGAAGAATCGTGTCTTCACCAACCGGGCCATTGGTCGTACAAAAGACCGTCGTCAGGCCGTCGGCTGCGCCAGACCCGCCTGGGAATCGAGCGCTCCGCTCACCGCGGGGGTGAGGATGCCGACCTCCGGTACGGCGAGGTCCGGCAGTCCGAGCCGGTCGCCGCGCGGCGCGACGACGGCGTTGCCGACCGTCGCGCCGGGGGTGGTCGCCTTCACGGGTGAGCTGGGCGTGGCGAACAGCGCCTTGCCGGGCTCGCTTCCCTCGATGAGCTCGGGCAGCTGTGCGGCGACGACGGTCTCCGGGATCGTGCTGGCGATCGGCACCCGAGGCAGGGTGACGTCCGGCAGGAGGCCCGACTGCCCCTCCTGGAATCCGGTGGGTCCGCCCGGCACGGGCAGCGGGACGCCGGTGGCCACCGACGGGGCGTCCATCGGGATCACCGGCTCCAGGCCCTGGAGCGGAACGATCACCGGTGCCTCTGCGGCGGCCGCGGGGGCGGCCATGGCCGCGGAGGCGAGAGCGGTCATGAGGATTCCCATGCCGGCTTGAGATCGCAGATTCATGACTGCGTGCGCCCTTCAGAGCAGGTGACGACGGTGCTGTGGTGATGCGCCCTGAGAACGAGCCCTCCGGAAGGAACGTCGCGAAATTCGCCTGTGTGCAGCAACGCGGAAGGCCCTCACCGGTGACGGCGAGGGCCTTCGTTGACGCTATGTCAGCACGGCGCGTCAGTGACGGCGTTCGGAGCGTCCGGCGCGCGCGACGCGTCCGGCACGGAGGTAGACGACCGATCCACCGATGAGCAGCGCGGCGCTGACGGCGGCCGCGCCCATGAGGGCGGAGTCGCCTCCGGTGTCCGGAAGCTCCGGCTTACCCGGCCCACCGGGCCCACCGGGATGCGTCGGCGGCGCGGTCGTCGTCGGCGGGTGCGTCGTCGGGTGCGTGGTGGGGGGCTTGGTCGTCGGGGGGTGCGTGGGCGGCTTGGTCGTCGGCGGGTGCGTCGGAGGCTTCGTCGTCGGCGGCTTGGTCGTCGGGGGGTGCGTGGGCGGCTTGGTCGTCGGCGGGTGCGTCGGAGGCTTCGTCGTCGGCGGGTGCGTCGTCGGCGGGTGCGTGGGCGGCTTGGTCGTCGGCGGGTGCGTCGGAGGCTTCGTCGTCGGCGGGTGCGTCGTCGGCGGCTTGGTCGTCGGCGGATGCGTCGGAGGCTTCGTCGTCGGCGGGTGCGTGGTCGGCGGGTGCGTCGTCGGAGGTTCCGAGTGCGTCGGCGGCTTCGTCGGGTGCTCGCCCGGGTGGTCCGGGTTCTCGTGGCCGTCGTCGCCGTAGCCGTCGGGCTCGTCCTCGCCCGGCTGACCGCAGAGGTCGCCGACCGCGCCCGCGGCGGGCCCTTCGAGATGCATGGGGTGCCCGCAGAGGTTCACGGGAAGGGGGACCTGAAGGTGGTGCCCGGTGTCGGGGTGGGGTGAATCACCCGGACCGTCTCCGGAGTTCGCCGCCAGGGCGAAGCCTCCGGTCAGCGACAGGATGCCCGTCGCGGCCGCGGCGGTGAACAGCTTCCGGCTGATGATGGATCTCATACCGCTCTTCCTTGGAGAAAGGGAGAGACCGGCGGGGATCCCCCCTCACTCCGACCGGCCTGTCCGCGCACTCAGTGCGTCAGTCGCTGACGGACTGGTTACGGAACGTAAGGCTCAGGGACACCGGGCAGATGCGCGCCGCGGGCTGCGGTGCGAGGTCGAGCGCTGCCGTCCTCGATCGCTCCATGGGCCAACCTTCCGTGGGGGATTGGCGAGAGCGTAAGGAGCGGCACACGACGGAGAGCCGGGACCACACGGCGGCCGAACAGAAAATCATTCTATCGGCCGATCACAGTGAGTGGCGGCCCGTGCCGGTGAGAGCGTCCGCCGGCCGGCGGAGTGAGAGGGGCGATCCAGGAGGGGCGAGACCGCGTATCGCGGCCGTCCGCGCGGAGGAGGTGCGCGGTGGAGCGGTGCTGCCGGGGGTTCGTCAGCCGCCGAGCGGGAGGCCACCGATGAGCGGCGCGCTCTGGGTCGTCTTGTTCAGCTGGTTCGCGGTGTCCCCCACGGTCTTGACGACCGAGCCGTCCGTGGTGCTGCTCAGCGCGTCCGTCTTCAGGCCCTCGCTGGCGATGGTCGCGAGACCACCGTTCAGGCTGGTGGGGACCGCCATCGACTCGGCGGCCATGGCGGGCGCGGCGGCACCCAGGGCCATGACGGAACCGGCGACGACCGCGGCAACCTTGGTGGGCTTCATGAAGGAGTCCTTCCTCTATGGCGTGAATTCACAAGCAAGTCGCTTGCTGTGCAGGCCTGTTGGGCATTCCCGCACGTCGTTCCTGCCTTCTGTAACGAGGGGCGCGGCCACCGGAAACTCCGGGAGGAAGGATTTCTCGACACTGCACCCGAAGGAAGGGGCGCGGTCGTATTTGCCGATCGGGATACGCGAAACGCCGTGCCGGCCCGGGCGTACCGGGCCGACACGGCGTGGATCGCGACGTCGCCGCCGCTACCGGACAGGCGCCGTGACGGGGAGCGTCACAGGCAGCTCCGGCACCTCGGGTGCCTCGGGCACTTCAGGCACCTCGGGGATCACCGGCACCGCGGGAGCGAGGGCCGGCGGGTCGACGGGGAGGTCGACCGGCAGGCCCGGCACGGTGACCGGCAGACTCGGCAGGTCCCCGAGGTCGGGGAGGGTCAGACCGCCGAGAACGCTTCCCAGGATCTGGTCGACCAGGGAGGTGACCTGCGGCACGACCCCGGTCACGGTGCCGGAGACCGAGGCCAGCAGCGCGGCGACCGCCCCCTGCACGGCGGCGAGGGTGTCATCGACAACATCGGCGGGCGCGGCGGCCTTGGAGCCGGTGTCGGGGAGCGGGACCTTCGCTGCGACGGTGACCGGGGAGGACGGGTGGTGTATGTCGGCGACGGCGGGTCCCGCCGTACCGAGGGTGATGGCGGCTGATATCGCCAGGGCAGTGAGGCAGCTCGTTCCCAGGGGACGCATATGTGTTCCTTTTCCTTATGCGTCGGACAACTTCTCGGCCACCGTGCCTGCGTAGATAGCGCTCCGCAACGGGAGAACTACGGAGCGCCACACCTCCGTTCGGGTGAATCCGCCCCTCTGACCTGCTCCTCCGAGGGGCGTACGCCGTTGCACCGGACGGCGCACGAGGGTGCGTCCGAACGAGCGGAAGGCCGGCGCGCCGCACCC
>NZ_JBHTTQ010000092.1:0-29412 GCF_042794475.1 Streptomyces sp. NPDC056527 | reverse complement strand
CGGTACGACGACCGGAAGCGGATCACGCGCTCCTCACGCGCGACCCGAGTCCAGGCGCCGGTGGACCGGACCGGTACCTAGTGGAAGCTGTGCTCCTCGGCGGGGAACGCCCCGCCGGTGACGTCCTCCGCGAAGGCGCGCGCGGCGTCGCCGAGCGTCTCGCGGAGGTTGGCGTACTGCTTGGTGAAGCGCGGGACCTTGCCGCCGGTCAGACCGGCCATGTCGGTCCACACGAGGACCTGGGCGTCGGTGTCGGGGCCCGCGCCGATGCCGATGGTCGGGATGTGCAGCGAGCGCGTGACCTCGGCGGCCAGCTCGGCCGGGACGAGCTCCAGGACGACGGCGAAGGCGCCCGCGTCCTGGGCCGCCTTGGCGTCGTTGAGCAGCCGGTGCGCGGCCTCGTCGCCCCGGCCCTGGACCCGGTACCCCATGGTGTTGACGGACTGCGGGGTCAGGCCCAGGTGGGACATGACCGGGATCCCGGCC
Source organism: Streptomyces sp. NPDC056527 (assembly GCF_042794475.1). Classification (NCBI taxonomy): domain Bacteria; kingdom Bacillati; phylum Actinomycetota; class Actinomycetes; order Kitasatosporales; family Streptomycetaceae; genus Streptomyces; species Streptomyces sp. NPDC056527. The sequence goes on along the minus strand of NZ_JBHTTQ010000092.1, from coordinate 28,926 downwards.
TGGACGAGCAGCTCGGTCTGCGGCAGCGAGCGCTCGCCGCCCTCCAGCTTGACCGCGCCGACGCCCGCGTCCTTGACGAGCCGGGTGGCGTTGCGCAGGGCCTGGACGGGCCCTTCCTGGTACGAACCGAAGGGGAGGTCGCCGACGACGAGGGCACGCTTGGTGCCCCGTACGACGGCGGCCGACAGGAGGGTCATCTCGTCCATCGTGACGGGCACGGTGGTGTCGTAACCGAGGTGACAGTTGCCCATGGAGTCGCCGACGAGCACGACCGGGATCCCGGCCTCGTCGAAGACGGACGCGGTCATCGCGTCGTAGGCGGTGAGCATGGGCCACTTCTCGCCGCGAGCCTTGGCCGCGGTGATGTCGTGGACGGAGATACGGCGCGTGCCCTTGCCTCCGTACAGCGCCTTGCTGCTGTCGGGGGACTGCTTCGGGGCAGGCTGAAGCGTCATGGTGAACGGCTCCTTCGTCATCTCGAGGCGCCCTGACGGCGTCCCCGGACCACATCCATGGTGGCACCTCGCGCCACGGCGCGGAAAGAGGGCCGGAGTGGTGCTGTTCACACCGCCGTCACGGAAGAAAGCCGCCGGGTGACGGGCGCTCCGGGATGCCTTCGACCACGTACGTGCGAATGTGCGCGTTCTGTCACAGCCACCCGCCCCCGCGCCACCTGCAGGAACCCGCCGCGCCGCTGTGTCGTCCCCCGTGGCAGTACGGCAGGCCCGGCATCACCTAGTGTCGACGTCGGGTCACAGAGCAAGGCAGTGAGGACTGAGCAATGGCGCGGGTGGACATGGCGGAGACCGAGAACGGCGGCGCGGGGGACGAGCGCTCCCGGCCCCGGTTCCGGGCGGCGCTCGACCGCTGGCGCGGTGACCGGGGCATCTGGCGCCGCGGGATCCTCCTGGCCGTCTGCGCGGTGCTGCTCACCCTGCTGATGGTCTTCCACGCCGAGATCCCCAACCGGATCGGCAACCTGGGCAGCCTCACCGAGACCTTCCTGCCCTGGCTGGGCGTGCTCGTACCGGTCCTGCTCGTGCTCGCGCTGCTGCGGCGCTCGGCCACCGCGCTGATCGCCCTGCTCCTGCCGACCGTGGTCTGGGTCAACCTCTTCGGGGGGCTCATCACGGACAAGTCCGGCGCGGGCGGCGATCTCACCGTCGCCACCCACAACGTGAACGCCGACAACCCCGACCCGGAGGGGACCGCCCGGCAGATCGCCGAGTCCGGCGCGGACGTGGTGGCCCTGGAGGAGCTCAAGGGCGACATGGTCCCGGTGTACGAGAGCGGCCTGGCAGGCACGTACAAGTACCACTCCGTGCAGGGCACGGTCGGGCTGTGGAGCAAGTACCCGTTGAGCGATCCGCAGCCGGTGGACATCGGCATGGGCTGGACCCGTGCCATGCGCGCCACCGTCGCCACGCCGAAGGGCGACGCGCGGGTGTACGTCGCCCACCTCCCGTCCGTACGGGTCAAGATGAACGCGGGCTTCACCGCCAACCAGCGCGACAACAGCGCGAACCTGCTGGGCGAGGCCATCGCCTCCGACCGGCTGGAGCGGATCATCCTGCTCGGCGACCTCAACGGCACCATGAACGACCGCGCGCTCAACGCCGTCACCGCGCAGATGCGCTCCACCCAGGGCGCGTCGGGCGACGGCTTCGGCTTCAGCTGGCCGGCCTCGTTCCCGATGGCGCGGATCGACCAGATCCTGGTGAAGGGCGTGGAGCCGGTCTCCTCGTGGACGCTGCCGGAGACCAAGAGCGACCATCTGCCGATCGCGGCGCGCGTACGGCTCTAGCACCGGTCGAAACCCTCTCTTCACCTGGGGGGAGTCCGACGGGAACATTTCACCTGAGAGCATTTGTTCAGTTGACGAACTATCTTCTGGAAAGGCTCTCCCCATGCCCCTGGCGCTGCTCGCGCTCGCCGTCTCCGCCTTCGGCATCGGCACCACCGAGTTCGTGATGATGGGGCTGCTGCCCAATGTCGCCGACGACCTCGGCACCTCCGTCCCCACCGCGGGACACCTCGTCTCCGCCTACGCGATCGGCGTCGTCATAGGCGCCCCGCTGCTCACCGCGCTCGGCTCGCGCGTCCCGCGCAAGAAGATGCTGCTCCTGCTGATGGCGCTGTTCGTCGTCGGCAACCTGGCCTCCGCGCTCGCGCCCGGCTTCGGCTGGCTGATCGGCGGCCGCGTCCTGGCCGGGCTCCCGCACGGCGCGTTCTTCGGCGTCGGCGCGGTCGTCGCCGCGCGGCTCGTACGCGAGGACCGCCAGGCGCGGGCGGTCGCCACGATGTTCCTGGGTCTCACGGTCGCCAACATCCTCGGCGTACCCGCCGCGACCCTGCTCGGCCAGCACCTCGGCTGGCGGGCCACCTTCGTCGTCGTCACCGTCATCGGCCTGCTGGCCATGGCGGCGCTCGCCCGGCTCGTGCCGTACGTCCCCGTCGACGAGCGGCAGAGCCTCGGGCGCGAGGTGCGCGCGCTCGGCCGCCCGCAGGTACTGCTCGGCCTGCTCACCGCGGTCTTCGGCTTCGCGGGTGTCTTCGCGGTCTACTCCTACCTCGCCTCGATGACCACCGAGGTGATGGGCTTCGGGGAGTCCTCCGTCACCCTCGTCCTCGCCCTCTTCGGCATCGGCATGACGGCCGGCGCGCTCGCCGCGGGCCCGCTGACCGACCGGGCGCTGCGCCCGACGCTGTACGGCTCCCTCGGCGCCCTCGCGCTCGTCCTGGTCGCCTTCCGGTTCACCATCCATGTGCCGTGGCTGGCCCTCGTGACCGTCGTCGTCCTCGGCGCCGTCGGCTTCATGACCACCACCCCGCTCCAGATGCTGGTCATGAACAAGGCCAAGGACGCGCCGACCCTGGCCTCCGCCTCCAACCACTCCGCCTTCAACCTGGCCAACGCGGGCGGCGCCTGGGCGGGCGGCGCGGCCGTCGCCGCGGGCTGGGGCTGGACCTCCCCGACGCTCGTCGGCGCGGTCCTCGCCGTCGTCGGCCTGGCGATCGCGGCGGTGGCGGGACTGCTCGACCGGACGCGCACGGCGGAGGGCGCCTCCCGCGTCGTCGCGGGAAGCGCCCAGGCCGTCGAGCGGGCCGTCAGCGGCTCGTCGTCTCCCGCCAGCGGTTCGTGATCGGCAGCCGCCGGTCCTTGCCGAAGCCCTTCGCCGAGATCTTGGTGCCCGGCGGGTACTGGCGCCGCTTGTACTCCGCCGTGTCCACCATCCGCAGCGTCCGCGTCACCAGCTCCTCGTCGAAGCCGGCCGCGACGATGGCGTCCTTGCCCTGGTCGCGGTCGACGTACATCGCGAGGATCCCGTCCAGGACGTCGTAGTCCGGCAGCGAGTCGGTGTCGACCTGCCCCGGGCGCAGCTCGGCGCTCGGCGGCTTGGTGATCGAGCTCTCCGGGATCGGCGGCGTCATACCGCGCTCCTCGGCCGCCCGGTTGCGCCAGCGCGCCAGCCGGAACACGGTCGACTTGTAGACGTCCTTGATCGGTCCGTACGCGCCGACCGAGTCGCCGTAGAGCGTGGAGTACCCCACCGCCAGCTCGGACTTGTTGCCCGGCGCGAGGACGATGTGGCCCTCCTGGTTGGAGATCGCCATCAGCATCGTGCCGCGCAGCCGGGACTGCAGGTTCTCCTCGGCCAGGCCCGTGAGCCCGAGCGCTCCCATGTACGCGTCGAACATCGGCTCGATCGACACCGTACGGAAGTTGAGGCCGGTGCGGCGGGCCAGTTCGGCGGCGTCGCCGCGCGAGTGGTCCGAGGAGTACTTGGACGGCATCGAGATCCCGTACACGTTCTGCGCGCCCATCGCGTCGCAGGCGATCGCGGCGACCAGCGCCGAGTCGATGCCGCCGGAGAGGCCGACGAGGACCGAACGGAAGCCGTTCTTGGCGGCGTACGCACGCAGGCCGACGACCAGCGCCGAGTACACCTCCTCGTCGTCGTCGAGCCGGTCCGCGTAGCCGCCGGTCAGCTCAGGCTCGTACGCGGGCACCGGCTCCTCGGACAGGATCACGCGGTCGATCCGCAGCCCGTCGTCCACGATGCCCGTGGGCGCGTCGGGGGAGGCGGCCGGCAGGTCGAGGTCGAGGAGCACGCTGCCCTCGGAGAACTGCGGTGCGCGCGCGACGACTTCACCGCTCGCGTCGACGACGATCGAGTCGCCGTCGAAGACCAGCTCGTCCTGGCCGCCGATCATCGCGAGATAGGCGGTCGTGCAGCCCGCCTCCTGGGCGCGCTTGCGGACCAGTTCGAGCCGGGTGTCGTCCTTCTCCCGCTCGTACGGCGAGGCGTTGATCGACACGAGCAGCCCGGCGCCGGCGCTGCGGGCCGCCGGGACGCGACCGCCCTCCTGCCACAGGTCCTCGCAGATCGCGAGCGCCACGTCGATGCCGTGGACCCGGACGACCGGCATGGTGTCGCCCTGGACGAAGTAGCGGAACTCGTCGAAGACGCCGTAATTGGGGAGGTGGTGCTTGGCGAAGCGCAGCGCCACCTCGCCCCGGTGCAGCACCGCGGCGGCGTTCTCGGGGGATCCGGCGGGCCGCCCGAGCCGGGGCTCGGCGCGGTCCGAACGGTCGAGATAGCCGACGATCACGGGCAGCTCCCCGAAGCCCTCGGCGTCGAGACGCCGGGCGAGCGCCCGCAGGGCGTCCCGGGACGCCTCCACGAAGGACGAGCGCAGCGCGAGGTCCTCGACGGGGTAGCCGGTCAGCACCATCTCGGGGAACGCGACCAGATGCGCGCCCTGCTCGGCGGCGTGCCGGGTCCAGTGGACGATCGCCTCGGCGTTCCCGGCGAGATCGCCGACGGTCGAGTCGATCTGATTCAGAGCGAGGCGTAGTTGAGGCACGCGCCCAGTGTAATCGTCAGACCGACGCTATGTCCTGGCGACGGCCGGGGCGGTCGAGCCGATGTCCCGACATCCCGGGCGCCGCCGGCCCGGCCTGTCGGCCCGGGTGGCCCGGCATCCCGGGTGTGGGACGCCGGGATCGGGCGGGCGTCCGGCTACTTCGTCGGGCCGGCCCAGATCGCGTCCTCGTGGTCGAGGATCGTCGGGCTCAGCTCGACCTGCAGCTCGCCGTCCGCCTTCGGCGACACCGAGAAGGCGAAGTCGCCCTTGGCCTGCTTGCCGGGGAGCACGTTGCCCTGGAACATCTCCGTCGCGTTGCTGCCGTCGAAGACCGGCTCGGCCCGCGCGCCCTCCGCGTCGCTCGCGTTCACCAGGGCGCCGGAGACGTCGAGGGTCTTCTTGCTGCCGTTGACGATCGTGACCGTCACCTGGAACGCGCTGTTGCCCTTGGCGTGCCCGGCGGCGAACTGGTCGGGCTTGTAGGCCCGCGGCTTGGAGACGGTCACCTTGATCCCGTCCTCGTACGCGAAGGTCTGACCGAACTTCAGCGCCGCCGGGGCGGTCTCGGTCGGCTCGGCCTCCGTGGGCTCCGCGCCGGGCTCGGCGGGAGCGGCGGTGGCCTTCTCCTGCTTCTTGATCTCCTCGTCGATGTCGTCCGCGATGTCCTTCACCGCGGTGACGACGACGATCAGCCAGACGATCGAGACGACGATGGAGACGGCGCCGAGGATGAGGCCGGTGAGGGCCATCCCCTTGTTCGTCGCCTGGCCGTTGCGGCCGCGGGAGTGGCCGATGATGCCGAATATGAGGGCGAGCACGCCCAGGATCCCGCCGAGCCAGAACGAGAACGGGAAGACGGCGAAGAGCAGGCCCACGATGCCGAGGACGAGAGCGGTCACCCCGAGACCGTTGCGCGGCTGCTGGAACGGGGGCTGCGGCGGCATCCCGGGCATATTGACCGGCGGCGGGCCCCAGGAGTTCTGGCCGGGGGTGTTCGTGGGCATGGTCATGCGCATCCTCCGAGGTGGCTGAGGGTTTGACGGTAAGCCAGCTGATTATGGAGGAGCCACGTATTTTGTGTGCAACCCGTGTCCATGAGGGGGGGAGCCGTCGACGTGCGAGGCGGCCGCACGCCGCCGACCATGGGCTCATGACGACCCGTGAGCATCGCGAATCCGGACGGATCCACCCCGACCACCGGGACGAGAAGGCACCCGAATAGCATCTCGTACCACTATGTCCAGAAGCCGTACGCGACCGGTCGCCGCCCTCCTGCTGTCGTCGGGCGCGCTCGCGTACACCGCCTGGGTCCTCGAGGTCGTCGTCCGGACCGGGCTCGACCCGATACGGACGTACGTCTCCGAACTCGCCGCCGCCGACCAGCCGCTCGGCGGCCTGTTCCGCGCCACCGACATGGTCGCCGGGCTCCTCGTCCTCGCCGGGGCCCTCACCGCCCTCGCGCTCCCCGGGCGGCGCCCCTGGACCGTCACCGGCTGGCTCGCCCTCGCCCTCTTCGGCGCCGCCACCGCCGTCGACTCCCGGCTGCCGCTCAGCTGTACGCCCACCGCCGACCCGGAGTGCGCCGCGCGCGAGACCGCCGGACTCGTGCCCGCCACCCACACGGCGCATGCGGTCAGCTCCGGCCTCGCCATGACGGGCGCCCTGGCCGCCATGCTCGCCCTGACGTTCGCCGCCCGCCGCTACCGGATCTGGCGGCCCCTCGCCCGTACCGGCCCCCTGGTCGTCGCCCTCGAACTGGCCGCCACCGTCTGGACCCTGGCCGCCGTCGCCGCCTTCGAGGCCGGCAAGGGCACCTTCTCGCTGGGGGCCGGCCAGCGGCTGCAGGTCCTGCTCGTGGCAGTCTGGCTCGCGATACTCGCCGTCTCCGTGGCCAGGGAGAGAGCTTGAGCGTGTTCGTGCGGGTCGGGGGCGTGGCCCACCATGTCGTCGTCGAGGGCGGCGGACCCGTCTGCGTGCTGAGCGCCGGCCTCGGCATGAGCTGGTTCGACTGGGACCCCGTCGTCCCGCTGCTGACCCCGCACCGCACGGTCGTCCGCTTCGACCGCCCCGGCCACGGACTCTCCGCCCCGGCCGCGGTCCCACCCAGCGCCACGGGCGAGGCCCACCGCATCGCCGGCCTCCTGGACGCGCTCGGCCACCCGGAGCCCGTCACCGTCGTCGGGCATTCCATCGCCGGGTTCCACGCCGAGGCCTTCGCCCGGCTCCACCCGGACCGCGCCGCCGGGATCGTGCTCGTCGACTCCTCCGTCGAGGAGGACGCCCGTACCCCCGCCGCGCCCGCACTGCGTACCGCCGCCGCCCGCGGCCTCGGCACGCTGCTCTCGGCCGTCGGGGCACCGGCCGCCCTCGGCCCGGCCGTCCGCCGCGCCACCGTACGGCTCTCCCGCGCCACCGGCGGGGACCCGGCCCCCGCCGAACTCGTACGCCGCTGCTACGCCACCTCACGCGTCATGCAGGGCACGCTCCTGGAGAACACCCACTACCGCACGGTCGCCGCCGAACTCCTCGCCCTGCGCGAGCGGCACCCGCTCCCGCCCGGCCTTCCCGTCACCGTCCTCGCCGCTCCGGACGGCTCCGCCCGCTGGGCACGACGGCAACGCGCGCTGGCCCGCCGGCTCGACGCCCGCTACGAGGCGGTCGAGCTGGCGGGCCACCTGATGATGCTGGACCGCCCCGAATCGGTGGCACGGGCGGTGCTGCGCCACGGTCCCGGTCAGCGGGATGCGTAGACGCTCGCGCAGAACTCCTTGATCTGCTCGTCGTCCAGATGCTGCGCCAGATCCGCCTCGCTGATCATGCCCACCAGGCGCTTGTTCTCGATGACGGGGAGGCGCTTGATCTGATGGCCCGTCATCTCGTGGAGTACCTCGCCCACATCCGAACCCGCCTCGATCCAGCGTGGGGTGCCGTGCGCCATCTCTCCGCAGGTGACCTTCGCCGGGTCATGGCCCATGGCCACACAGCCGACGACTATGTCCCGGTCCGTGATGATGCCGCACAGCCGTTCGTTCTCGTCGGCGATGGGCAGCGCGCCCACATTGAGGTCGCGCATCATCTGTGCCGCGCGGTCGAGAGTTTCGTGCCGGGGGATCCACTGGGCCCCGGAGTGCATGATGTCCTTCGCCGTGGTCATGGGGTGCGTACCTCCGTAAGAACGTCGTCGTACGTACGTCCCCGAGCGTCAACCATTGTCCGCGTACGCGGCGGCCCCCGCGACCGCTGGGGTCACGGGGGCCGACCGGGGCCGTGCTCAGGCGCGCGGCTTAGCGCCCCGCGCCTTCAGCAGGTCCGCCATCAGCGCGATCTCGGACTCCTGGGCGTCGACCATGCCCTGCGCGAGGTTCCGCTCGATCTCCACGGAGCACTTCTCCACGCAGCCCTGGGCCATGTGGACGCCGCCCTTGTGGTGGTCGGTCATCAGCTGGAGGTAGAGGATCTCCGCCTCCTTGCCGTCGGCCTTCCGCAACCGGTCGAGCTCGGTCTTCGTCGCCATGCCCGGCATCAGCGCCCCGTCGAGGGGGCCGGTGTCGCCGTGCCCGCCCATGCCCATCCAGGCCATCGGCTCGGTGCCCGACTCGACCTTCGGCAGGCCCCACATGTCCAGCCAGCCCAGCATCATGCCGCGCTGGTTGGCCTGGGTGTTGGCGATGTCGTACGCCAGCCGGCGCACCTCCTCGTCCTGGGTGCGGTCCCGGACGATGAACGACATCTCGACGGCCTGCTGGTGGTGGACCGCCATGTCACGGGCGAAGCCCGCGTCCGCCGAGGCCGACACGGGCGTCGCCGGCGCCTCCTCGCGCTGCGCGGAGGCGACCGTGACGGCGCCCCCGGCGAAGAGCAGCGCGAGGACGACGGCGGCGATCGACGCCCCGTGCGTACGGGTCAGCTTCACTGGCCGGCCCCGACACCGCCGGTGCAGGCCGCGCCGGGCTCGGGGGTCTGCGGGCCCTGCACGTACTTGGTGAAGAAGGCGTCGACCCGCGGGTCGCTCGCGCTGTCCACGGACACCTGCTTGCCCCAGGCGCTCAGCGTGATGGCACCGGCCTGGTCGTCGACCGGGCTCATCAGCGAGTACGGGGTCTTGCCGACCTTCTCGGCCAGCTTCTTCACATCGGCTTCCGAAGCCTTCTTGCTGTACGTGACCCAGACCGCGCCGTGCTCCAGCGAGTGCACGGCGTTCATGTCGGCGATCTTCGTCGTGTAGACGTCGCCGTCGCAGTTCTGCCAGACCTGGTCGTGGTCACCGCCGACCGGCGGCTTCATCTCGTAGGCGACCGGCGTGGTCACGTGGTTGCGGCCGAGCTTCTTGGCGTCCCAGGACTTCTCGTCCTTGATGGGGGCCTTGGCGGCGGCCTCCTGCTGCTCCTTCTTCTCGGACTGCTGGTTGAGCACGTAGCCGCCGAAGCCGACGAGGCTGAGGACGACCACGGTGGAGACGCCGATGGTGATGAAGCGGTTGCGGCGCTCGCGGGCCTGCTCGGCGCGGCGCATCTCCTCTATTCGGGCGCGGCGGTCGGCGTTGGCGGAGCGGTTGGCGGCCATGGTGATGTCGTCCTTCTCGGATGTGGGGTGGCGTGGGGGCGTGAGCCGTGGGTCGGAGCGGATGCGGCCCGTCGGCTATGTCCGCAGTACTTGAAGGACGTGCAGGTCCGGCGCGCGGGGTTGCGCGTCGACGCGGGGCGCCCGGCCGCCGTCGTACGACGGTCCGAGGCGAGGGAACCGGCCCTCCGCCTGGGGCGGGGGGTCGAGCGGCGGCGCGGTGAGCACCGCCGGGCTGAGCGAGGGGAACAGGGAGCAGTCGCCGCGGTCGTACGGGCAGACGAACTCGTCGGCATCCGCGGTCCGCTGGTGGTGCGCCTGGGCGGGTCCGTCATGGGCCACGGCGTCGCCGGCACCCAGACAGACGAAGAGCGCGGCGAGGAGCGTCGCCACGGCACTCACCAGTGCCATGGGACGCGCGCGCCGGGACAGGCGTACGAGTGGAGTGCCCCCCATGGGCCGAGATCGTAGTGGCCCGAGCGGCTGGAGGGGACAGGCGGGGGGAACGTAGTGGGAACAGACGCACGGAATCGGGCGGTCCCCCGTTACCTGTGTCACACGCGAGCAGGCACTATGGGTGTGCAACGTGCGCGAAACCATGTGGTGGGATGCTCAGGTGCCCCCCGATGTGCCCGAGGCGGTGGGAACAGGCGGCCTGACCAGCAAAGATGGGTGTGGAAATGGACAAGCAGCAGGAATTCGTGCTCCGGACGCTCGAGGAGCGCGACATCCGGTTCGTGCGGCTGTGGTTCACCGACGTCCTCGGCTTCCTGAAGTCGGTGGCCGTGGCGCCCGCCGAGCTTGAGCAGGCATTCGACGAGGGCATCGGCTTCGACGGCTCCGCCATCGAGGGCTTCGCCCGTGTATACGAATCCGACATGATCGCCAAGCCGGATCCGGGCACCTTCCAGATCCTGCCCTGGCGCGCGGAGGCCCCGGGCACCGCACGGATGTTCTGCGACATCCTCATGCCGGACGGCTCCCCGTCCTTCGCGGACCCGCGGTACGTCCTGAAGCGCATCCTGGCCAAGACCTCGGATCTCGGCTTCACCTTCTACACGCACCCCGAGATCGAGTTCTTCCTGCTGAAGGACAAGCCGCTGGACGGGACGAAGCCCACGCCCGCCGACAACTCGGGCTACTTCGACCACACTCCGCAGAACGTGGGCATGGACTTCCGCCGCCAGGCCATCACCATGCTGGAGTCGATGGGCATCTCGGTGGAGTTCTCCCACCACGAGGGCGCCCCGGGCCAGCAGGAGATCGACCTGCGTTACGCCGACGCGCTCTCCACGGCCGACAACATCATGACCTTCCGCCTGGTCATGAAGCAGGTCGCACTGGAGCAGGGCGTGCAGGCCACGTTCATGCCGAAGCCGTTCTCGGAGTACCCGGGCTCGGGCATGCACACCCACCTCTCCCTCTTCGAGGGCGACCGCAACGCCTTCTACGAGTCGGGCGCGGAGTACCAGCTCTCCAAGGTGGGCCGCTCCTTCATCGCCGGCCTGCTCAAGCACGCCGCCGAGATCTCGGCCGTCACCAACCAGTGGGTCAACTCCTACAAGCGCATCTGGGGCGGCTCGGCCCGCAGCGCGGGCGCGGGCGGCGAGGCCCCCTCGTACATCTGCTGGGGCCACAACAACCGCTCGGCCCTGATCCGGGTCCCGATGTACAAGCCGGGCAAGACGGGCTCGTCGCGGGTCGAGGTCCGCTCGATCGACTCCGGCGCCAACCCCTACCTGACCTACGCGGTCCTCCTCGCGGCGGGCCTCAAGGGCATCGAGGAGGGCTACGAACTCCCGGCCGGCGCGGACGACGACGTCTGGGCCCTCTCGGACGCGGAACGCCGCGCGATGGGCATCGAGCCGCTGCCGCAGAACCTGGGCGAGGCGATCGCGCTGATGGAGAAGAGCGAACTGGTCGCGGAGACGCTGGGCGAGCACGTCTTCGACTTCTTCCTGCGCAACAAGAAGCAGGAGTGGGAGGAGTACCGCTCCGAGGTCACCGCCTTCGAGCTGCGGAAGAACCTGCCGGTGCTGTAGGCGCAGGTCAGAGTGGGTAGACCCCGGGGTACACGATCAGGGCCGACGGTGGCGAGCCGTCGGCCCTGGGCCGTCTTCGGCCGTGTGCGCGTGAGACGCGGGGTGTCGAACGGGTTTCCGGCGTCGGCAGCGCCGGGTCCCGGGCCTGTGCGATGGTGGGCGTGTGACCAGCTTGGAGGATCTCGTTCGGCTGCGCCGGGCCCGTGACCTGATGGATCGCGACTACGCGGAGCCGCTCGACGTGGAGGCGTTGGCGCGGGTCGCGCTGATGTCGGCGGGGCACTTCTCGCGGAGCTTTCGGGCCGCCTTCGGGGAGACGCCGTACAGCTACCTGATGACGCGCCGCATCGAGCGGGCCAAGGCGCTGCTGAGGCGCGGGGACCTGTCGGTGACCGAGGTCTGTTTCGAGGTCGGCTGTACGTCGCTGGGGTCGTTCAGCTCGCGGTTCACCGAGCTCGTCGGCGAGAGCCCCAGCGCCTACCGGGCCCGCGACCACGGCGCCGGCGCAGCCATCCCCGCCTGCATCGCCAAGATCCACACGCGACCGGTCAGGAACGGAGAAGCGAAAGCCGACCCCCGCTCGTAGCGTGAACGCATGGACATCACACTCTCTCAGTGCTTCATCGCCGTCGACGACCACGACAAGGCGCTCGCCTTCTACCGGGACGCCCTCGGCCTCGAGGTGCGCAACGACGTCGGGTTCGAAGGGATGCGCTGGGTGACGCTCGGCGCACCCTCGCAGCCCGATGTGGACATCGTCCTCGAACCGCCGCTCGCCGACCCGAACGCCTCGTCCGCCGACCGGGAGGCCATGGCGGAGCTGCTCGCGAAGGGCCTGCTGCGCGGTGTCATCTTCCGCACCGCCGACGTCGACGCCACCTTCGAGCGCGTCCGCGCCGCGGGCGGCGAGGTCCTGCAGGAGCCGGTCGACCAGCCGTACGGCGTCCGCGACTGCGCCTTCCGCGACCCCTCCGGGAACATGGTGCGTTTCACCCAGCCTCGCGGGCAGTGAGCGCACCGCCCACCCGCGCGGTGTCTTGATTCACGCCGTTGACGGTCCGTCGGGGGCGGCGGAAACTGCCCCGATGAAGATCACCTCGTTCGTCACCGGGCGTCTGCTACTGCACCCGCTCACCGTTGCCGAGGCCGAGCGGATCGTCGCGCGGGCGCCCGCCACGGAGGACCGTTGGGCGCCGGGGTACCCGGCCGACGGCGACGTGGCCGGGGCGCGTGGATTCCTCGGCGTGTGTGCCGCGCAGGGGGATCCGGGCGTGTTCGGGGCGTACGAGATACGGCGGCGGACGGACGGGGCCGCCGTGGGCGGGATCGGGTTCCACGGGCCGCCGGACGACGAGCGGTTCGTGACCGTCGGGTACGGGCTCGTCCCGGACGTACGCGGGCTCGGGTACGCCACCGAGGCGCTGCGGGCTCTGCTCGAACTGGCCCGCGAGCAGGGCGTGGCCGGAGCGAAGGGCGACGCCGACCTCCCGAACGTCGCCTCGCAGCGCGTGATGGAGGCGGCCGGGATGCGGTACGCGGGCGAGGACGAACGGGTGCGGTACTACCGGGTGGACTTCACGCCGGTGGTCTGAGCGCGGACGGCTCCCCGAGTGCGGACGGTGACCCGACGAGGGTTGGCCCGAGCGCGGACGGCTCCCCGAGCGCGGGCGGTCGGCTGACCGTGGACGGTGGCCCGAGCGCGGGCCGTCGGCCGACCGCCGGCGGTGGCCCCACCAGCACGTCCGTGCCGGAGCCCGCCGTGCCCCGCCCCCATACCCCTCAGCGTTCCGACAGCTCCGCCGGTGCCTCCTGGACCACCCAGCTGTTGCCGTCCGGGTCCGCGAAGGTCATGAACGAGTTCCAGGTCTCGCCCTTGCCCTCCTCCCAGCCCGTCTTGCCGACGTGCTGGATCGGGCCGACGTCCACGCCCCGGTCGACGAGTTCCTTGCGTGCCGCCTCGATGTCGGTGACGCAGAGCTGGAGGCCGTGCAGCGTGCCCGGGGCCATCTTCTTCGTGCCGGGCATCGCCGGCAGCCCGCTCTCCAGCGAGATCGAGCAGCGCGACCCGGGCGGCGTGACCTGGATGACGCGGATGCCCGGCGAGACCTCCGAGTCGAGGTCGATCCCGAAGCCGCACTTCTCGCCGTAGAACTCCTTGGCGCGGTCCAGGTCGGTCACGGGCACCAGGACGACTTCGAGCGTCACGTTCATGCAGGGCTCCTCAGAAACGCCAGCGGGTCTGGCCGAAGGGGTCGCCCTTGGCGAAACCGAACACCGTGCGCGGTGCCACGGCGAACACCAGGGCCGTCCCACCGTCGCCCACGAACGCGCCGTCGCGCACGTCGAATCGCCAATCGTCGCCGTACTTCTGGACGTACGCCCTGGTCAGCGCCTGCAGCCGCGTCTCGTCGGTCACCCGAACGGCCGTACCTTCGACCACCAGATCGACGCCTTCGGCGAGCGAGGCGGTCCCGGTGGTGAGGACCACCTCCTGGTTCCCCTCCAGATTGCGCGCCTTGCGCTCGTCGGGACCCGTGCAGAAGTGCAGCGCGCCCTCCGACCACACCGCGATCAGCGGCGTGACGTGCGGGCGGCCGTCCGGACGGACGGTGGTCAGCCAGAAGACCTCGGCCTCGGCGAGCCGCGCGGCGGCCTCGGACCACTCGGCGGCGTGGGCCTTCGGGTCGCTGAAGCGGGGGTCCAGAGTGGTCTCCGGGGCCATGGTGTCCTCCAGTACGGGGCAGCGGTCCTACAACGAAGACCGTGCACCGGCCCGGAACTCATCGCACGGCGGGCGTCCAGTGCAGCTTTCCGTCCAGCCCCATCGCCGCCACTCCGTCCACGACCCCGCCGGGAGCGCCGGAGAACAGGAACTTCTCCAGCGTCCAGAGCGGCCGGGTGCCCGCGCTCGCCGCCGGGGCCGTCGCCAGGACGCCCGTACGGGAGCGGACCGCCAGCAGCCCCTGGCCGCCGCCCACCGGACCGAAGCCCGCGTCGCCGCCGGCCAGCTCGGTCACCGGAGAGACGAGGGCGCCGCCGGAGAGGTCGGCCGTGCGCAGGTCGCCGGAGGCGGGCTTGCGGAACCAGAGCCGTACGCCCTGCCCGTCCGGGACGGGGCTCGCGCTCAGCGCCAGCGTCGTCGCCGGCAGCCCGGTCCGCCGCGGCTCCGACAGCGGGGCGCCGGGTCGCTGCTGCGACCAGGTGAGGACGGTCTTCGGCGTGCCGGCGAAGGCGTGGATCCGGCCCGCGCCGTCCGTCGTGGCCACCGGGTCGCCGAACAGGCCGTCGCCGCCCAGGGTGCGCCAGGGGCCCCACCCGCGGTCGGGGCCCTGCTCACGCGAGGTCAGCCGGTGCCGGCTGTCGCGCAGCAGCACCGTCGTCCGGCCGGTGCCGTCCACCGCCACGGCCGGGGCGCTGATGTCGGAGGTGCCGCGGGCGTCGTTCTTCTCCGGCGTCCCGAGCGACCGCCACGGCCCGAACGCGCCGCCGGGCGCCGTCTGCTCGGTCGTGACGACCTCACGGCCGTACGCCTGAGCCGAGGCGAGCGTCGTACGGGTGCCGAACACCGCGATCCGGCCGTCCGGGAGCCGTACGGAGGTGACTCCGCTGTCCAGGCCGTCGCCCGGCAGCAGGACCGGCCCCTGCCAGTCGCCGACCCCGCCCGCGGGCTTCTTCCAGACCGCGAGGCGCCCGTCGAGCACCGAGAAGGCGTGCAGACCGCCGTCGGTGTGGCGCTGCACCCAGGAGGTGGAGGTCCCGCGGGCGTAGCGGATGGTGTCGGTCCAGCCCCATCCGCCGGGGCGTCCCGCCACCTTGAGGTCGCCGCAGCCGGCGGCGTCGGCGCAGTCGTTGACCTCGTCGACCCAGGCGTACGTCTTCAGGGTGCTCAGCTTGGCACCGGCCGACGCGGGGTCGAGGGTGCGCGGCAGCATGCCGGTGGGGTAGCCGAGGTAGTTCTGGACGCCGAAGTGCGGACGGCCGGTGGTGGTCGCGTACCGCGCGAGGGCGGCCTGCGCGAACCGGGCGCCGTACAGGTGGTCCTGGTGGTCGGTGTACGTCCCGGTCTTGGCGTTCCGGCCCGGGGTCGGGTCCTGCATCCGGACGAAGGTGGGCCGGAAGCGCGCGAGGAGTCCGGCGAGGGTGTCGATCACCTGCTCCCTCGTGTACGAGAAGTCGGTGTCGACGGGGGTGCCGGCGGCGCGCTGCGACTCGAGCGACTCGACCCGGCCGTTCCACAGTCCGTTCAGGCTGTGCGGGCGGTTGCCGTTGATGGAGCCGGCCTCGCGCATCTGCAGCCAGACCAGGCTTATCTGCGGCTTGGCGCGCAGGACGTCCAGCTCGGCGCGGGCGCCGCCGGCGGTGGGGATGACGACCCGGTCCCAGGGGCTGGTGCGGTTGCCGGTTGCCATCTCGGCGTACGCGGCGCGTATGCCGTTCTGCCGGGCCTCGGCGAACGCGGCCTTGTCGGGCGCGGGGCGATGGGGGGCGCGGGGCCTGGCGTTGACGCCGTCCGACTCTCCGGAGGTCATGTATATGGAGGTCAGGGCCGCGCCCGAGCGTATGGACTGGGCCGTGTCCGGGTTCATGAAGTACAGGTCGTCGTCCGGGTGGGCCACGATCTGCGCCACGGCGACATCGGTGGTGCGGACCGGCTTCGTCTCGCGCGCGGGTGCCGCCGCCTGACGCGACGGTCCGGCGGTCCCCTTCGACTCCTGGCTCGTCGGGGCTCCGGAGACGGTGCCGGAGGAGAGGTGGACCAGCCCCGCCAGGGAACCGCCCACGAGCGCGGTCGTCGTCAGGACGGAGACGAGCCGGGCGCGGGGCGTCAGGGAGGGGCGACGGAGACGGACACGCATCGACGGTATGCACTTTCGAAGGACGAACAGGGCCGGGGCGGTGCTTCGGCCAGGAAGAGGGACTTTCAAGGAGTACGGTTCATCGGCCGCGAATAGTGAGCAATGTGCGTGACATCACGTGTGATCCTCTGCGAAACGAAGGTGCAGAGTGGGGTGTTATGCCCTATTTCGACAGTTCTGCCCCTCAAGGCGACCGCGTCGGCCGCTCCGGCTAGGCTCGATCAAGGCCCCTCGGAAGAGCGGCCGGCGGATGGGTGGAGGGAGTCGCGGAATGACGGTGCCGGGGCGCAGAGGCAGTACCTTCACCCGGCTGCTGCGGCACGGGTTCACCGACCCGTCCGCCGCCGAGAGTCTGCTCGACGTTCCCGACCTCGCCGCGCTGCGCGACGACTCCGTGCTCCTCGACGCCCTCGGGGCGACCGCCGACCCCGACCTCGCCCTCCGCGGCCTGGTCCGGCTGGTCGAGGCACAGCCCGACGAGGAGCGCCAGACCCTCAGCTCCACGCTGCTCTCGGCCAAGCCCTTCCGGGACCGGCTCCTCGGCGTGCTCGGCGCATCCGAGGCGCTCGCCGACCATCTGACCCGGCACCCCAAGGACTGGCAGGCCCTCGTCACCTACGAGGCCGCCGACCTGCACCCCGGGGTCGCCGAGTTCGAGCGGGGCCTCGCCGAGGCGGTCGACGCGGTCACCCTGCGGGTCGCCTACCGCCGCTGTCTCCTGGCCATCGCCGCCCGGGACGTCTGCGGCACCACCGACGTCGCCCAGACCGCGGCGGAGCTGGCCGACCTCGCCACCGCGACGCTGCGCGCCGCGCTCGCCATCGCCCGTACCGCCGCCCCCGCCGACGCGGCCCACTGCCGCCTCGCCGTCATCGCCATGGGCAAGTGCGGCGGCCATGAGCTGAACTACGTCTCCGACGTGGACGTGATCTTCGTCGGCGAGGCGGTCGAGGGCGCCGACGAGGGCAAGGCGATGCAGGCCGCGACCCGGCTCGCCTCCCACCTCATGCGGATCTGCTCGGAGACGACCGTCGAGGGCACCATCTGGCCCGTCGACGCCAACCTCCGCCCCGAGGGCCGCAACGGCCCGCTGGTGCGGACCCTGTCGAGCCATCTCGCCTACTACCAGCGCTGGGCGAAGACCTGGGAGTTCCAGGCGCTGCTCAAGGCGCGGGCGGTGGCGGGCGATCCGGAGCTGGGCGCCGAGTACATCGACGCCGTCTCCCCGCTGGTCTGGCAGGCCGCCGAGCGCGAGAACTTCGTACCCGACGTGCAGAAGATGCGGCGCAGGGTCGTCGACAACATCCCGGTCGCCCAGGTCGAGCGCGAGCTGAAGCTCGGCCCCGGCGGGCTCCGGGACGTCGAATTCGCCGTCCAGCTCCTCCAGCTGGTGCACGGACGCGGCGACGCCACGCTGCACAGCGGTGGAACCCTGCACGCCCTCGCGGCGCTCGCCGCCGGCGGCTACGTCGGCCGCGCGGACGCGGCCCAGCTGGACGAGGCGTACCGCTTCCTGCGCGCCATGGAGCACCGCATCCAGCTGTACCGGCTGCGCCGCACCCATCTCGTCCCCGAGGGCGAGAGCGATCTGCGCCGCCTCGGCCGCTCGCTCGGCCTGCGCACCGACCCGGTCGCCGAGCTGAACAAGGAGTGGAAGCGGCACGCCTCGGTCGTCCGCCGGCTGCACGAGAAGCTCTTCTACCGGCCGCTGCTCGACGCCGTCGCCCAGCTCACCCCCGGCGAGACCCGGCTCAGCCCGAAGGCCGCCGGACAGCGGCTCGAAGCGCTCGGGTACGCCGATCCCGTCGCCGCCCTGCGCCATCTGGAGGCACTCTCCTCCGGGGTCACCCGCAAGGCCGCGATCCAGCGGACGCTGCTGCCGGTCCTGCTCGGCTGGTTCGCGGACTCGGCCGACCCCGACGCCGGGCTGCTGGGCTTCCGCAAGGTCTCCGACGCGCTCGGCAAGACCCCCTGGTACCTGCGGCTGCTGCGCGACGAGGGCGCGGCGGCCGAGAACCTCGCGCGGGTGCTCTCCGCCGGGCGGCTCGCCCCCGACCTGCTGCTGCGCGCCCCCGAGGCGGTGGCGATCCTGGGCGACCCGGAGGGTCTGAAGCCGCGCGGGCGCGAGCACCTGGAGCAGGAGATCCTCGCGGCGGTGGGCCGCGCCGACGGCGCCGAGCAGGCGGTCGCCGCGGCCCGAGGGGTACGGCGCCGGGAGCTGTTCCGTACCGCGGCGGCCGATCTCATCGGCTCGTACGGGACGGAGGACAACCCCCGCGAGGCGGATCCGGGCGCGCTGGTCGACCAGGTCGGCCAGGCCCTCACCGGCCTCAACGCGGCGACGATCGCGGGCGCGCTGCGGGCCGCCGTGCGCGAGGGATGGGGCGACACGCTGCCGACCCGGTTCGCCGTCATCGGCATGGGCCGCTTCGGCGGGAACGAGCTGGGCTACGGCTCCGACGCCGACGTCCTGTTCGTGCACGAGCCGTGCGAGGGCGTCGACGAGCAGGAGGCGGCCCGGGCCGCGAACCAGGTCGTCACCGAGATGCGCAGACTCCTCCAGGTCCCCACGGCCGACCCGCCGTTGCTCATCGACGCGGACCTGCGCCCGGAGGGCAAGAGCGGCCCGATGGTCCGCACGCTGAAGTCGTACGAGGCCTACTACCGCCGCTGGTCCCTGGTCTGGGAGAGCCAGGCGCTGCTGCGCGCCGCGCCCATGGCGGGCGACGCGGACCTCGCCGCGCGCTTCATCGAGCTGATCGACCCGCTGCGCTACCCGGCCGAGGGGCTCGGCGAGGACGCGGTGCGGGAGATACGGCGTCTGAAGGCCCGCATGGAGACCGAGCGTCTGCCGCGCGGCGCGGACCCGACGCTCCACGCCAAGCTCGGCCGGGGAGGGCTGAGCGACGTCGAGTGGACGGTCCAGCTCTTCCAGATGCGGCACGGCTGGGCCGAGCCCGGCCTGCGCACCACCCGTACCCGGGAGGCCCTGGCCGCCGCCCACGCGGCGGAGCTGCTCCCCACGGAGGAGGCCCAGATCCTCGACGAGGCATGGGTCCTGGCGACCCGCGTCCGCAACGCGGTGATGCTGGTACGCGGCCGCCCGGGGGACACCTTCCCGTCGGACGGTCGTGAACTGGCCGCGGTCGGACGGTACCTGGGCTACACCCCGGGCCATGTCGGCGAGATGGTGGACGACTACCGCCGCATCACGCGTCGGGCCCGCGCGGTCGTCGAGGAGCTGTTCTACGGGGCGTAGCGTTCACCCGGGCCGCTACCGGGTGTCCAGCAGCTTCCGGCAGTGGGCGAGGTAGCCCGCGAGCGCCAGCTCGAAGGCCGCGTCCGTGCGGCCGTCGGCGATGGCGGCCAGTGCGCCCGCGAGTCTCGGGGTGGCCGTCTCGTCGGCGAGTTCCCACATGGCCTCGGGGGCGGCCATGTCGAGGGCCGAGCCGAGGACCAGGTTCTCCAGGGCGATGATCACCGGCATGACGTCGGGCAGGGCGAAGCCCGCGTCCAGGAGGCGGCCGACGGCTCGTTCGTACTGGAGGAGCACCTTCGGCGCGCGGACCGGTGACGTGGTGAGCAGCGGGATGGCCCGCGGATGCGCGGCGAAGGCGGCGCGGTAGGAGCGGGCCCAGGCCGCCATGGCCGCGTCCCAGGGGTCTCGGTCGAGCGTGCCGCCGTCGATGGCGTCGCAGACCCGTTCGCGCAGGAGCTCCACGATCCCGTCCCGGCCGTCCACGTGGTGGTACACCGAAGCGGTCTGGGTGCCGAGTCGCCGTGCGATCTGCGGGACGCTGAAGTCGCCCTGCTCGTCGACGAGTTCGAGCGCCGTCGTGGTGATGCGCTCCCGGTCGAGCAAAGGGGTCCGCGGCCGTCCCATGTTCCCGCTCTCTCTGTGAGGTCTTCCC
This sequence comes from Streptomyces sp. NPDC056527, assembly GCF_042794475.1. NCBI lineage: Bacteria > Bacillati > Actinomycetota > Actinomycetes > Kitasatosporales > Streptomycetaceae > Streptomyces > Streptomyces sp. NPDC056527. The sequence continues at coordinate 8,688 of NZ_JBHTTQ010000092.1, read as the reverse complement.
GTACGCCGTGACGGAGGCTACATTGCCGCAAACCGAAAGCCTTTAGGTTTCCTTTCGCGGAAGGGCTTCCCCTCCCATGTCCTCATCCACCTCCGACGCGCCCAAGGGGCTGAGAGCCGGCACCCTCTCCACCGCCGACATCTCCTTCTTCGTCGTCTCCGCCGCCGCCCCGCTCACCGTCATGGCCGGCGTCGCCCCCATCGCCGTCGTCCTCGGCGGCATCGGCGCCCCCGCCGGCTATCTCCTGGCCGGCGTCACCCTGGCGGTCTTCGCCGTCGGATTCACCGCCATGAGCCGCCACGTCAAGAGCGCCGGCGCCTTCTACGCCTACATCACACGTGGCCTCGGCAAGCCCGTCGGCATCGCCGCCGCCCTGCTCGCCATGCTCGGCTACAACGGCATGGAGATCGGCGTCTACGGACTGCTCGGCACCGCCACCGCCGACACCGCGCAGGCCCTGTGGGGCGTCGACATCCCCTGGCTGCCCGTCTCCCTCGCCGGGCTCCTGCTCATCTGGTACGGCGGCTTCCGGTCCATCGACTTCGGCGCCAAGCTCCTCGGCGTCCTGCTCGTCGCCGAGACCGGCATCCTGGTCCTGCTCGCCGGCGGTGTGCTCCTCGACGGCGGCGCCGACGGGCTCTCCCTCGCCTCGTTCACGCCCGGCAACGTCCTCGTCCCCGGCACCGCGGCCGTCCTCGCCTTCGCCTTCGCCGCCTTCACCGGCTTCGAGTCGACCGTCATCTACCGCCGCGAGGCCCGCGACCCGAACCGGACCGTCCCCCGCGCCACCTACATCGCCGTCACCTTCCTCGGCCTCTTCTACGCCTTCGTCGTCTGGACCGTCATCCAGGCCTTCGGCGACGACAAGGTGGTCCAGGCCGCGACCGACGACCCCGGCGGCCTCTTCTTCGCCGCCATCACCACCTATGTGGGCGCCTGGGCCGCCGACCTGATGCACATCCTCATCGTCACCAGCGTCCTCGCCTCGCTCCTCGCCTTCCACAACGCGATCAACCGCTACGGGCTCGCGCTCGCCGAGGAGGGCGTCCTGCCCGAGGCCCTCGGCCGCGTCCACCCCCGTCACCGCTCCCCGTACCTCGCCGGCATCCTGCAGACCGCCCTCGGCGCGGCCGTCGTCCTCGCCTTCGCGGCCGCGGGAGCCGACCCGTACCAGCAGCTCCTGCTCTGGGTGAACACCCCCGGCATGATCGGTCTGATGGTCCTCCAGCTGCTCGCCGCGCTCGCCGTGCCGCTGTTCTTCCGCCGGATCAGCCACGACGAGGGCCCGCTGCGCACCGTGGTCGCCCCCGTCACCGCCTTCGTCCTGCTCGCCGGGGCGATCACGCTCGTCGCCCTCAACGTCGAGCTGTTCACCGGCGCCTCCGCCACCGTCAACACCGTCCTGCTCGCCCTCGTCCCCGCCGTCTTCGTCCTCGGGCTCCTGCTCGCGTTCCGGCTGCGCCGTACGCGCCCCGAGGTCTACGCGAACTTCGCCGCGGAACCCGAGACCGCGCAGCCCCACACCGCAGCGCCCGAAACCGAGAAGCCCGCAGAAGGAGCACCGTCGTCGTGTCCGCACCCGACCTCGTCCTCGTCAACGCCCGTGTCCGCGAGCCCGAGCTCACCGGCGCCACTGCCGTCGCCGTCCGCGACGGACTGATCACCGCCGTCGGCGACGACACCGACGCCCTTGCCTGGCGCGGTCAAGGCACCGAGACGGTCGACCTCGGCGGCGCCACCCTCACCCCCGGCCTCACCGACGCCCACAGCCACCCCGTCTGGGGCCTGGAGATGTTCACGGGCACCGACCTCTCCGGCGTACGCGACCTCGACGAGCTGCGCGCGGCCCTCGCCACGGCCGAGCGCCGCGACGGCTGGATCGTCGGCGTCGCCCTCGACCACAACGTCTTCGGCGGCCGGCCGATCCACCGTGAGCTCGTCGAGGACGTCCTCGGCGGCGCCCCCGCCTTCCTGCGGCTCTACGACGGCCATTCCGCCCTCGCCAGCGAGGCGGCCCTGAAGGCCGCGGGCATCCACGGTCCGCGCGCCTTCGCGCAGCGCTCCGAGATCGTCTGCGACGGCGAGGGACGGCCCACCGGCCATCTGATCGAGCACGCCGCCATGGACCTCATGACGCCCCTGCTCCCCGCCCAGCCCTACGCCGAGCGGCGCGACCGGCTCGTCGAGCTGCTCACCTCCATGGCCGCCACCGGACTGACCGGCGCCCACGTCATGGACCTCGGCGGCCAGGACGTCCCCGGGCTGCTCACCGCCCTGGAGGCCGACGGCGACCTGCCGCTACGGCTCCGTCTCGCGCCCTGGTGCATGCCCGGCGCGACCGCGGAGGAGCTGGACGAGCTCGTTCGGCTCCAGGAGCGGTCCGGGCGGCTGTGGCGGGTCGGCGGGGTGAAGTTCTTCATGGACGGCACCGTCGAGGGCGGTACCGCCTGGCTGGAGCACGCCGACTGTCACGGCCAGGGCACCGACGCCTTCTGGCCCGACCCGGCCGCGTACTCCGCCGCCGTGCGCCACTTCCACGAGGCCGGCGTCGGCACCGCCACCCACGCCATCGGCGACGCGGCGGTCCGGCACGTCCTCGACACCGTGGCGGCACTGGGTGCCGGCGGCCCGAGGCACCGGATCGAGCACATCGAGACCGTCCCGGACGGCGAGCTCGGCCGGTTCGCCGCACTCGGCGTCGTCGCCTCGATGCAGCCCCCGCACACCGCGTACACCCGCGCCGACCACACGGACGAGTGGTCCAAGCGGCTCGGTGACGAGCGGGCGGACCGTGCCTGGCGCTGCCGGGACCTGCGGGACGCGGGCGCGTACCTCGCGCTCGGCTCGGACTGGCCGATCGCCCACCACGACGCCCGTCAGGTCCTGGCCACCGCCCAGGCCCCGCGCGGCGCCGCCTCCGCCCGTCCGGGCCTGAGCGGCCTCATGGCGCTGGAGGGCATGACCACGCATGCGGCGGTCGCGGCGGGGGAGGAGCGGGTCGCGGGGCGGATAGCCCCGGGGTACCGGGCCGATCTGACCGCGTTCACGGTCGACCCGGTGACGGCGCCCGCCGACGAGACCGCACAGGCGCCGATCCGGCTCACGACGGCCGGCGGCCGGATCACCTACCGGAGCTGACCTGCGACGAGGCACGCGCGCGGTCCGTCGCCGGCTCCTTCTCGGAGCCCGGGGGCGGACCGCCCTGCGCCACCGGTGCGGGCGTTTCCACCAGCTTGGGAAGACGCTGGGGCAGCGCGCCGTACCAGAAGTAGGAGACGGCGAAGCCGAAGGCCAGGCAGATCATGCCGCCCACCGCGTCCAGCCAGAAGTGGTTGGCGGTGGCGACGATCACGACCAGGGTGGCCGCGGGGTAGAGCAGGCCGAGGATGCGCGCCCAGGGCGCCGTGGCCAGGGTGAAGATGATCAGTCCGCACCAGAGCGACCAGCCGATGTGCATCGACGGCATGGCCGCGTACTGGTTCGACATGTGCTTGAGGTTGCCCGAGGCCATCGAACCCCAGGTGTGGTGCACCAGGACCGTGTCGACGAAGCTCTGGCCGTTCATCAGCCGGGGCGGCGCGAGCGGATACAGGTAGTAACCGACCAGCGCCACACCGGTGGTGGCGAACAGGACCGTACGGGACGCGGCGTAACGGCCCGGTTGCCATCGGTACAGCCACACCAGCACACCGATCGTCACGACGAAGTGCAGCGTGGCGTAGTAGTAGTTCATCGACACGATCAGCCATGTCACCGAATTGACGGCATGGTTGACGGTCTGCTCGAAGGCCAGCCCGAGGGACTTCTCCACGTCCCAGATCCAGTCGGCGTTCTTCAGCGCCTGGGCCTTCTGCTCCGGTACCGCGTTGCGGATGAGGGAGTACGTCCAGTAGCTGACGCCGATCAGCAGGATCTCGAACCAGATCCTGGGGCGCCGGGGCGCACGCAGGCGTGCCCGCACTCCGCCACCGTCCGACATGGGTGACGGGGCGGCCGCCGTCCGGCCTTCCAAACTCTTCACGGTCGATTCACCCATAGGAGGAGAGTCTGCCAGATCCACGCCCCCCGTCCGATCATCCCTCGGACGGGTTCGGGCCGCACACGCTCCACCTTGAGTCGGAGCCCTGGCTCAGTGGTTTCCCTGATGCGGCGCGGAAGCGGTTGAACCACGAACGACCAGCTCAGGCATGAAGACGAACTCGCTGTGCGGGGCCGGGGTCCCCCCGACCTCCTCCAGCAGGGCGCGTACCGCGGCCTGCCCCATCGCCTGCACGGGCTGGCGGATGGTGGTGAGCGGCGGATCGGTGAACGCTATGAGGGGCGAGTCGTCGAAGCCGACCACGGAGACGTCCTTGGGGACCTGGAGCCCCTGCTGGCGAGCGGCCCGGATGGCACCGAGTGCCATCATGTCGCTCGCGCACACGACGGCCGTGCAGCCGGCGGAGATCAGGGCGCCGGCGGCGGCCTGCCCGCCCTCCAGGGTGTAGAGCGAGTGCTGGATCAGCTTCTCGGACTCCTCGGGCGTGAGCCCGAGCCGCTCCTTCATCCCGCGCTGGAACCCCTCGATCTTGCGCAGCACGGGCACGAAGCGCTTCGGCCCCACGGCGAGCCCGATCCGGGTGTGCCCGAGCGCGGCCAGATGCGTCACGGCCAGCTGCATCGCGGCTCGGTCGTCGGGAGAGACGAAGGGCGCCTGCACCTTGGGCGAGAAGCCGTTGATGAGGACGTACGGGACGCCCTTGCCGCGCAACTGGTCGTAGCGCGTCATGTCGGCGGTGGTGTCGGCGTGGAGCCCGGAGACGAAGATGATCCCGGAGACGCCCCGCTCGACCAGCATGTCGGTGAGCTCGTCCTCGGTGGACCCGCCGGGGGTCTGGGTGGCGAGGACGGGGGTGTAGCCCTGGCGTGTCAGGGCCTGCCCGATGACCTGCGCGAGCGCGGGAAAGATCGGGTTGTCCAGTTCGGGGGTTATCAGCCCGACGAGCCCGGCACTGCGCTGACGCAGTCGTACGGGCCGCTCGTATCCGAGGACGTCGAGTGCGGCAAGCACGGATTCACGGGTGGCCGCGGCCACACCGGGCTTGCCGTTGAGCACGCGGCTGACTGTGGCTTCACTGACCCCCGCCTGGGCTGCGATGTCGGCAAGCCGCGCGGTCATGGGATTGGACTGTACCGGTCGCACGTCAGATTGCCCACCAAACGCAGGAGTCGGCGGGAACCCGGACGTTGCGCCCATCGACCGGGCGGTCCGTGAACTCGCCCGCGGGGGAGGGGAGTACGGGTCCGGAGTCTCCGCTTCCCCTGCTGCCACGGGTGGTTTCGGCCACCGGGCCGCCGCCCCGCACGGCCGCCGCGGCACGGGGCTCGCTGCTCAGGAGCGGCCTCCCGGCGAGCGGAAGAACCACCTCCTGCGCCGTCGTGTTGAGGACGACCACCACGTCGCCTTCCCGGGAGCGGCGGCGGAAGGCCAGCACCCCCTCCGGGAGGGTTTCCAGCCACTCCACCGCGTCGCCCGCGCCCAGGGCGGGATGCTCCCTGCGCAGCCGCAGCGCGCGCCGGTAGAGCTCCAGGGTCGAGGACGGGTCACCGGTCTGGGCGGCGACGCTGAGGGCCGGCCACTCCGGGGGCTGCGGGAGCCAGGAGCCGGCCGGACCGAAGCCGTACGACGGGCCCTCGGCCGACCACGGCAGCGGGACCCGGCAGCCGTCGCGCAGCCCGTCCTGGCCGTCGCCGCGCCAGAACGCCGGATCCTGGCGGAGCTCGTCCGGAAGGTCGGCGACCTCGGGCAGCCCCAGCTCCTCGCCCTGGTAGACGTAGGCCGAGCCGGGCAGCGCCAGCATCAGCAGGGCCGCCGCCCGGGCGCGCTCCAGGCTCCCGTACCGCGTGGTGTGCCGCACCACGTCGTGGTTGGAGAGCACCCAGGTCGTCGGCGCCCCCACCGAGGCCGTCGCGCGCAGCGAGGCGTCGACGACGGACCGCAGCTCCTCCGCGTCCCACGGACAGTTCAGGAACTGGAAGTTGAACGCCTGGTGCAGCTCGTCGGGGCGTACGTACAGGGCGAGCCGCTCCGGCGTCGGCGCCCAGGCCTCCGCCACCCCGATGCGGTCGGGGCCGTACGACTCCAGGAGCCGGCGCCAGCCGCGGTGGATCTCGTGCACCCCGTCCTGGTCGAAGAAGGGCAGCCGCTGGGTGCCGATCAGCTTCGCCTGCTGCCCGCGTCCGATGTCCGGCAGGCCCTCCGCCTTGACCATGCCGTGGGCGACGTCGATCCGGAAGCCGTCCACCCCCAGGTCCAGCCAGAACCGGAGCACGGAGTCGAACTCGGCCCGCACCTCCTCGTTCGTCCAGTCCAGGTCCGGCTGCTCGGGCGCGAAGAGGTGCAGGTACCAGGAGCCGTCGGCCACCCGCGTCCACGCCGGGCCGCCGAAGACGGACTCCCAGTCGTTGGGGGGCTGCGCGCCGTCCGCGCCCCGGCCGGGCCGGAACACGTACCGCTCCCGGCCCGTCCCGGCGAGCGCCTCCTCGAACCAGGGGTGCCGCTCCGAGGTGTGGTTGGGGACGATGTCCACGATGACCTTCAGGCCGAGCCCGTGCGCCGCGCGCACCAGGTCGTCGGCGTCCGCCAGGTCCCCGAAGAGCGGGTCCACCGCCCGGTAGTCCGCCACGTCGTAGCCGCCGTCGGCCTGCGGGGAGGCGTAGAACGGCGTCAGCCACACCGCGTCCGCGCCGAGACCGGCGATGTGCGGCAGCCGCTCCCGCACCCCGCGCAGGTCCCCGATCCCGTCGCCGTCGCTGTCGGCGAAGGAGCGGACGTACACCTGGTAGATGACGGCGTCCCGCCACCAGCCGGAGCGGCTTTCGCAAGGGCTTGCAAGGTTCGACGGCGACGGTGAGGTGAGCTCGTGGGCCATGTGCGGTGCCCCTCTCGCGTGTTCCGGATGTGGGTCGTCTTCCTGCCCAACGAGGTCAAAGCGGACATGAAACGGGCCTGCAAGCGGTGATGAAAAGGTTTGCAGGCCGTGCGGGAGCCCGCAAGAGGCCCTCGTATCCCGCTGTCAAGCGACTCGTCGGCAACCTTCAGGACACGCCGATGTAACGATCCCCGCTCCTTGCAGAAAGTTCTCGCAAGCTCTTTCGGCTCGTTTTCATCCCTGTTACGTTCCTGGCAACCCGGCGCGCCGCGAGGGAGCGGTCGCATGAGGCAGGTTCCAGCCCCTCGTCCCCCCGGGATCAGTTGAAGGAGTTCACATGCGGCGTGGCATAGCGGCCACCGCGCTGGTCGCGGCCCTGGGCGTGACCCTGGCGGCGTGCGGAAGCGATGACGGCAACAGCGGCGGTTCGAAGGGCTCGGGCGAGCTCTCCGGCACCGTGACCTGGTGGGACACCTCCACGGTGGGCAGCGAGGACAAGGTCTTCAAGAAGCTGGCCGAGGACTTCACGAAGAAGCACCCCAAGGTCACCGTCAAGTACGTGAACGTGCCGTTCGGTGAGGCTCAGAACAAGTTCAAGAACGCCGCCCAGTCCGGCAGTGGCGCCCCCGACGTGATCCGCTCCGAGGTCGCCTGGACCCCGGACTTCGCGAACCTCGGCTACCTCGCGCCGCTCGACGGCACCGCCGCGCTGAAGGACGACAAGGACTTCCTCAAGCAGGCGTCCGCCTCCACCAAGTACAACGGCAAGACCTACGGCGTGCCGCAGGTCATCGACTCCATGGGCATCTTCTACAACAAGAAGATCTTCAAGGAGGCCGGCGTCGACGTCCCCAAGAGCGTCGACGAGCTCAAGTCCGTCGCCACCAAGATCAAGGAGAAGACCGGCAAGACCGGTCTCTACCTGCGCGGCGACGACGCCTACTGGTTCCTCTCCTTCCTCTACGGCGAGGGCGGCGACATGGCCAACGCCGAGCAGAAGAAGATCACCATCGACAACGCCGCCGGCGTGAAGGCCTTCTCCACCGTGAAGGACCTGGTCGACTCGAAGGCCGCGATCACCGACGCGACCAACGGCTGGGACAACATGCAGGCCGCCTTCAAGGACGGCAAGGTCGCGATGATGATCAACGGCCCGTGGGCCGTCGCCGACACCTACGCGGGCAAGGAGTTCGCCGACAAGGCGAACCTCGGCATCGCGCCGGTCCCCGCCGGCTCCGCCGGCCAGGGCGCCCCGCAGGGCGGCCACAACCTCGCCGTGTACGCGGGCTCCAAGAACCTGGACGCCTCCTACGCCTTCGTCGAGTACATGACCTCCGTCGAGGCGCAGACCACCGCCGCCAAGGAGCTCAGCCTGCTCCCGACCCGCGAGTCCGTCTACGTCAAGCCGGACGTCGCGAGCAACGAGATGATCGGCTTCTTCAAGCCGGTCGTCGAGAAGGCCGTCGAGCGCCCCTGGATCCCCGAGGGCGGCAGCCTCTTCGCGCCGCTGCAGACCGAGTACACCAAGGTCCTCACGAACCAGGCCACCCCGGAGCAGGGCGCCAAGGCGACGGGTGACGCCTACCGCAAGCTCCTGAAGGACTGGAAGTAACAAGGAAGGCAGGCCGGCTGATGGCTGTGGACACCAGCAGCCAGTCGGCGGTGAAGGCCGCGGGCGACGACGCCCCCGGCCGCCACCCTGGTACTGGCACCCCCCGGGGGAAGGCGCGCCGTTCCCACACCACACACAGGTACGCCAGGGCGATGGTCGCACCCG